>NZ_JBSFTY010000127.1:0-18624 GCF_053591515.1 Streptomyces sp. NPDC003011 | reverse complement strand
GTCAGCCCGCCACCCTGCGCGTACCTCATACAGACGGCATACCGCCGGGATCATCAACTGTCAGCCCCCACGACACCCCGCTTTGAAGGTCAGTAGCTGCGGATGTCCTGAACAGCTAGATGTCCGCGAGGTCCACCAGCACCACTCCGGCCGCGCGTGCGTCAGGCGGCTCGAAGACACGCTCGCACATCATGGATTTCACCCGGTCGGGCAGTTGGGACAACGGATGACCGGCGAGCTCATCCAGTCCCGGGTAGACCGGGTGATCCAGCGGCTCACGCCCCCATGCCGCCGCCGCGGGCGTCGATCGCCTACGCCGGGCTGGTCCGCCAGCGCTATCCGCCGGCCCGGGACGGGCCGCAACGTCACGGCGAGTTGAGGTGTGCAGCCGGTCCACATCGGCCTGAGCCGCAGCTCTCAGGTCATCGTTCCCGCGACGGTGGAGATCTGCAACCGCCGGGCGGGCTGCTTCAAGGCCGCTTTGCCCTGTATCCGGCGCATCACACAGAACGCGATGCCACGGCACGCTCCGGTCCCGGACATAGGACGCCCTGATCGGCCGGCACCGAAGGACGGCTTGCACAGTCAATGCGGACACGATGGTGCATCCCAGCTGGGTCGGCGAGCCGCGGCCGTGACGGCACTCAACCACCTGGCCGATCGGTGACCTCGGCACCCAATTGCGGTGGTTGTACAGCACGTAGACGGGCAGGCAGCCGGCGGCCAGTGCATCGTGGACCAGCAGCTCGCTTTGGCGCTCACCGGTGGTACGCACCACATGCTCGTGGTCGTATCCGCCGCCGCGTTTGGCGCGTTTGGCCTGCACTCGCATCCCGAATCCCCGGTCTGCCGTGTGGAACCACCACTCCCAGTCGGGCCCCGTTGCGAGCCTCCTGACGCCGGTGGAACTCGCGCACGACGATGCGGTCGCTGTGCAGGCGCTGCAGATCCCCGAGGTTGAGCTGCGTGTACATCTCCTCCCCGGACGCGGAGTCGGTGAAGTGGTCAAGCGCCAGCCGCTCGAAGGTACGCGTGGCGCAGGCGCGAAGGGTCCGGCACACCGAACGGGCCGCCGGGGAGAGGCCGAGGACGGCTGCCTGCCCCGGCCCGCGCAACTCCACGCCGCAGTGCGAGCAGAAGACGAAGTGGTCAGCGATTTCCTCGCCGCACAGGCACAACGACACCAACAACTCCTCCCCCGGTTTCCACCGACGCTACGGCGCGCTCAAAGGGCGGCCGTTCGAGGTGCCGCCGTGGCGCTCAGGTAGTGGGTGTACTGCTCTTCGGTCAAGTGTTGTCCCGACCAGCCGCTGCAGAACGAGCACATGGGGCCGTTCCACTGCCAGAAGTCCTCCAGTTCCAGCAGTTGCGCGAGGGAGATCCGTTCCAGGCGCGGGCTCAGCGACCGCGCGTGCTGGCAGGCCTCGCCGACCCCGTGGGAGCGGCCGGTGTACGTGCCGTGCAGGTTCGACCCGTAGACCCACACAGTCGCCAGCGGCCCGAGCAGGCTGGGGTCCTTGCGGAAGGCGCCGACGTCGAAGGAATCGGCGGAGAAGGTGACCGCGTCAGCAAAGGCCTTGTGCAGCCCGAAGTGGACGTCTTGGATCTGCTCGCCCAGCTCTCGCAGATCCATTTCGCTCGTCACTTCGGCGGCCAGGGCCAGCGCTGTTCGCTTGTCGTGGCTGTCCCATCCGGCCTGGTGGCAGCGGCCCTGCAGGTAAAGCAGGGTGTCCTGGGCGCGCAGGCTCCCGATGGTCTCCAGTCAGCCCTCCGGGGCCTGCGGCCGCCGGTCTGACGCGGCCGCTCCCCGCGCTGCCGCGGGCTCCGGCTCCGGCTCCGGCTCCGGCTCCGGCTCCGGCTCCGGCTCCGGCTCCGGAACGATCGTGAGTGAGACGACTTGTGGACTGTAGGCCTGCGCGAGCTGGTGCAGCGCCTCGCGCCGCTGGGCCAGCAGGTCACCGGGCTGCCGCAAGGCGGGATCCAGCAGGTAGACGCCCTCCTGGAAGTGGGTGAATCCGATGCTCTCCCACAATGCAGCGATCTTGCGGCGGGCCTGTTGCCGGTAAGCCTCGGACACCTGCTCCCGGTCATCGGGCCACTCGGCCATGCCAGGTTCGGCGGCCACCGCGCAGCAGCCGCCGGACAGGCGCCGGATCGCCTCTGCCGCAAGGACGGGCGCGAGTCCGAAGCCGCGCCACGGCTTGTCCAGGAGAACTCGGTCGAGGATCAGCAGGTCACCAACCGGGCATTCGATGGCCTCGTCGAAGGCGTCGGTGTACTGACCGGTCCGGGGGTTGAGGACGGTGGAGGCGATGGATTCCAGATCGCTCGACTCCGCGTCGGCGGCCTCCCATCGGTTGTCTGAGGTGTAGTCGCGCAGTCGGCACAGGTGCAGGTAGCCGATCTCCGTGCCCTCTTCGATGGCCCGATCGCAGGCCTCGCTGCACCCCTGGGGGCATTCCTCCTCCGCGTGGAAGAGGCGCACCGAGACGGTGCCACTGCTCCAGGGTGTCCTCGAAGTCGTAGGGCTCGACGGGATGGTCGTACGTGTAGACCAGGCGCAACCGGGCCGGGTCGCCGGGCAGTTCGTGTGCCGGGCGGCGGGAGGCAGTCATGTCTGGGGAGGGTAGCGGGCAGGTCTGACAGCGGCGGCGGATGCGACTGAGAAGGCGAACTGTTCCCCCAACAGCTCCCGGCGGCTCCCCCGTTGTCGCGACTCGTGTCTGCCAGTCGGCGCATCCCAGGAACCCCGCTCCCGGCACCCGTTCGTCACTGCTCTGCGGAGACCTCGTCCACACCGAGATCGCTGCGCATGGCAGCCCGGAGATCTGACAGCAGCGTCCAGGACATCTCCGTCTCGATCTCCAGGGCATCGAGTTGACCGTCGCCGGGATGGCCGCCTGCCAGCATTTTTTTCAGCAGGCCATAGGTGTCGTTGAGCTGACGGCTCGCGGCCCGGGCGTCTGTCAGCACGGGCGCGGGCACGATCATCTGCGCCTCCGCGTAGCTGTCGCGAAGTGCCAGGCGCCGCTCCTCGAGTTGTTCGGCGCACACCTGGATCTCCGCGTCGTCCCGAGCTCGCAGGGCGTGCATCAGGTTGATCTGCGCGGTCTGGTACTGCCGGGCCGTGGTGTTGAGCGAGATATAGCAGGCCCGTCGCAGATCAGTCCGTTCACGATGGGCCGCGACGCGTGCTTCCTGCTGCCGAACCTGCTCGGCGTGGGCCCGCTCTTCGCGCTGCTGGCTGGCCGTCGCCTGCAGTTCGTGGCGCTTGAGTCGGTCGGCTCTGCTCTGTGTCAGCAGGGCCGCGCCCAGCGTGCCGACGACACCGACGATCGCCACAGCGAGCGCCGCCCAGGTTTGCCCCACAGGTCCCCCTCACATCGAGCGGGGTGGGATGTCTGGCATTCCGTGTCCGCACCCCGCCTGCGTCCAAGGGACGATCATAGAGTTCATACATTCTGCGATGCCCACGACCTGGCTGTACGGCGCCGCCCTGAGTGCGCTTGGCGGGCCGGGGTAGCGGCTGGCCGTTCCGGCATCCGTAACGCGCGGGCCGGATGCTGCCCGGGGCCAGCACGTCTGCTGCATCCGTGTCCGCGCACTCGCCCGGGGATCGGCCGAGTTGCGGCAGCTGTTCAGCCGGAGTGAAGCGCGGGCCGCAGGAGCTGGTTCGCGTGCAGCGTGCCAGGGACCAGACGCAGGGCGGTGCGCTCGCTGGGTTGGGGATCGGCGGGATCGAGGCAGTGTGTCTGGGGGACGTCGAGAACGGCGCACAGCCCGTCCTGGCCGGCGGCGGAGGTGAACACCAGCCCGTCGACGGGTCGTTCCCGGTCGAAGACCCGCAGCAGGTATTCGGTGACGATCTGCGTGGGCACGTACTCAAGATGCTCACGGCCGTCGGCGTCGGCGCTGATGCGTGTCACGAATTCGTGGAGGAACATCAGTGCACGCCGCAAATGCGCACGGTCTGTGTCGAAGATCGTAGGGATGGGTCCCAGGCGCGTGAAGTCGACCACCCTGCAGGAGCGGGTGGTCTCGAACGCGGCGTAGGTGACCAGCACGGTGTCGTCGGGAACGTGCCGGGCCACTTCCCGGATGGCGGTTGCGGGGCTGTCGGCTCCGTAGAAGAGAGGGATGCCAGCCGGGCTCATCCGGTTGGGCTGTCGGGCCTGGTCAGGCGACGCGGTTCCCAGCAGACTCGCGGACCAGTGCTGTACGACGTCGTCGTGTGCCCGTGCGCGCCACAGGCGGTGTCCGGCCGGAATGTGCTGGACGAGGCCCGCCTGGGGGATGAGTCCGCCAAGTGTCTCGAGGATGGCTGCGGCAGGGATCTCGCCACCGCCGAGATAGTGCTCGTCCTTGTCGGGCGGGGCCAGCCAGAAGACATGCCGGGTCCGATACATCACCTGGTGACTGAAACGTTCCCACCCATCGAGCAGCGCCTCGTCCTGGCGGGGGGCGATGAAGTCACGCTCCACCCACACATCGTCGTGCCGGGCCGCTTCCCGGACTGTCTCCTGCAGTTCCTCGCTGTGCAGGACGTCCGCATACAGGTCGACGAGCTCGTCACCGTCCCAGCGCTTGACGGGCACCAGTTCGCCTTCGAAGTAGGCAAGTTCGTCGGTCGCCAGGGCGTACTCGGTGCGCAGCCCGTCGAAGAAGGCTTCCAGAAGGGTGTCGATGGGGGCGGCCGGCGTGCGCGCACAGTAATCGCAGGCCTCGTCCTCGATGGCGTCTGCTGTGATTTTTTGGGCGAGGGTCTCGTCATCGACGCACTCGGCGCAGACATAGCCGTAGCCATAGCTCCATCCCTGCTCCAACTCCGCTTGCGCTATCTCATCTGCTCCCATGGGCCAACGGTATCCGTCCTGCGGATGCCACCTGGCCTCGCGGTGGCCGAGGCCATCAAGGGGTGAATGCCGTGCGCCGCGGTGAGGCAGAGCCCCCTCAACGATCACGCATCCGTCATTCTCTCTGGCCGGGTGACATCACGATGTCTGCGGTCAGCGGCGGTCCGGTGGGCTTGATCCGCTTTGACGGACATCTGAGATCAGGGGTTCTGCCCCGGGAGGATGTCCATCATGGAGAGCATGGGGAAGAAGAAGCCTCGGCCTCGCCGTTCGTTTACGCCGGAGTTCAAGGCCGAGATCGTCGAGCTGTGCCGACGTGGTGACCGCTCGGTCGGCCAGATCGCCAAGGACTTCGACCTGGCCGAGACCGCGGTGCGGCTGTGGGTGAGCCAGGCCGAGACCGGCGCGGGCGAGCGCGATGGCCTGGCCAGCAGCGAACTCGAGGAACTGGCCGCGCTGCGGCGGGAGAACCGCCGGCTGCGGGAGGACGTGGAGGTCCTCAAGCGGGCCACGGCTTTCTTCGCGAAGGAGACCCGGTGACGGTGCACCCGTTCATCGAGGCGGAGAAGCGAGACGGTCACAACGTCAAGCGCGCGTGTGAACTGCTGCAGGTCTCCCGAGCCGCCTTCTACGCCCGCTGCACCGGCAAGCCCGGCCCGCGAGCGGGCCGCGACGCCGAGCTGACCGAGAAGATCGCCGAGGTCCACGATCGGTCCCGCGGGACCTACGGGGTCCCGCGCATCCACGCCGTCCTTCAACGGCAGGGCGAGGACTGCGGGCGCCGCCGCATCGCCCGGCTGATGCGCACTGCCGGACTGCAGGGCCGGCACCGCAGGCGACGGCAGCTGACGACGATCCCCGACCCGCGGGCCGCTGTCTGGCCCGACCTCGTCGTCCGGGACTTCGCTCCCGACCCAGGCGGCCTGGACACCCGCTGGTGCGGTGACATCACATACGTTGCCACCGACGAGGGCTGGCTTTATCTGGCCACTGTCATCGACATCGCCTCCCACCGCGTGGTCGGCTGGTCCACCGCCGACCACCTGCGGACCGAATTGGGCGCAGACGCCCTCCGGTCTGCCTGCCGCCGGCGTCGTCCCACCCGTCCGGTGATCTTTCACTCGGATCGCGGCTGTCAGTACACAAGTCGACAATTTGCCGCTCTGACAACGGAGTTGGGCATCCGCCTGTCCGTCGGCCGCACCGGGCAATGCTGGGACAACGCGCTCGCCGAGTCGTTCTTCGGCACCATCAAACGGGAGTTGCTCGACACGGGAACCTGGCCCAGTCGGGCCGCCGCCCGCACCGCGATCTTCGACTTCATCGAGGGCTGGTACAACTTGCCCCGACTGCACAGCAGCCTCGGCTACCGCAGTCCCGCCGAATACGAGACCGCACTCGCAGCCTGACCACCACACCGAGGGTGTCCGTCAAAGCGGCACAAGCTCACCGGGAATTGACGAGCGAGTGGGTGCGCGCTTGCCGGGAGCCGTTCAAGCGCGTAAGGGAAGCCGCAGATCGTGCCGACGGGGAGCAAAAGCAGGCAGAGGGCTGCTGGTGCCACTCCTGCTGGGATGCCGTGATCGCCACGATCGTTGAGGGTCCGCCGGCCGCTTCGACGGCCACCGGGCCTTCCGGCAATGCCGCCGGCACCATCTTCTTCGACGACCTGTTCGGCCGTTCCACCCCACCGGACCGCGGCTGACGAGGCTGAGGCGGCCCCGCCGGGTGAGTGGAGGCCGTGGCGCCGCCGGTCGGCCAACGACAGCGCCCGCGCACGGGCCTGCGGGCCTGCAGGCCCGCAGGCCCGCAGGCCCGTGCCGGGAGTCGTTCGGTGGACCTGAGCAACGGACACGTGCACCTGTGCCAGCCTGTCACTGCTGGCGCCAGCGGCGGGTGACGAGGTTCAGCTCGTCCAGGAGGGTCGCGTCGTGTACGAGGGGCTGCAGCCAGTCGACGTCGGTGGGGCGCAGGCGGTGCAGTCCGTCATGGGTGAGTGTCTTCAGCAACGGCTCGGCGTGTTGGGCGAGCCAGTCGTCGGCGCCGAGGTCGCGGGCCAAGCGGAGCAGGCCGACCACGGCTTGGGGCGGTCTGGGGTGGGGGATGCGCTCCAGCAGGGTGATGCCTTCGGTGAGCACGGCCTGGCCCGGTGGGTGGTCTGCAGCGTGCCACATGGTGCTGGTCTGGGCCTCAGTGAACAGGCAGAGCAGTCGGGTCAGTGGGTCGCCGCTGGCATCGAGGGCGGGTGCATCGGGGCCGAAGCGGCGTGTGATCCGGCCCAATTGATCGTGCGGGATGTCCGGGCGTCCGGCGAGGTCGCTGACGCACTGGGCGAGGACCAACCAGGTCGGGGCGGACAGGCCGCCGGCGCTGGTGAACTGGATGGTGGTCAGCTGGTCGAGGATGTCGATGACGGTGGTTGCGGGCAGGTCGGCGGCGGCGTGGAGAAGGTGGCGTCCCAGGATGTCCGCGGCCAGCAGGCGCTCGTCGCCGGACAGGCTCCGCAGCATCAGAAGGAGTTCGGCGTAGGGGTGCCGGGCGGCCCGGGAACGTTGGCGGGCCGGTACAGCAGGGAGATCAGCGCATGTGCGAGGGACAGGCTGCGGGTGCGGTCGACCCCGTGGTAGGTCTCCAGGGCTGCGGGCATCTGGTGCAGGACCGGTGCCACAGC
This sequence comes from Streptomyces sp. NPDC003011, assembly GCF_053591515.1. Taxonomy (NCBI): domain Bacteria; kingdom Bacillati; phylum Actinomycetota; class Actinomycetes; order Kitasatosporales; family Streptomycetaceae; genus Streptomyces; species Streptomyces sp. NPDC003011. The sequence continues at coordinate 11,100 of NZ_JBSFTY010000127.1, read as the reverse complement.
GTGCAGCACGTGCTGTGCGCCGAGGTCGTAGGTGAAGGCCGCCGGCCGGTACAGGCCGGCTGGAGCGGTGCCGTCGAGATGCTGGAAGGTCTGTGCCGTGGTGTCGTCTCGGGTGGCGAGGTTCACGGTCCAGGCGAGTTCTTGTTCGGGCTGGTGCGTGGACAGCCCCACCAGTAGGTCTCTGCGGCCGGTGGCGGGATCGGTGAAGGGCTCGGCGGCCAGGGCGCGGGTGAAGGCGCCCCAGGATCCGTCGCTGAACTGCGAGCGCCACAGCAGGGTGTGGCGGCGCCACCAGTCGACCGTGTTGCGGCTGCCCACAAGGGTGGAGGCACGGAGGGTGGGGTGGGCCAGGACGGCCAGCAGGAGCAGGTTGGCGCTGTAGATGGCGTCTTGCTGGGTGCGGTGCGTGGGGGCAGGGCGGTAAGGCACGTGGGTGCGGTGGTGGGTGTCGCCGGGCGTCTGGTTGAAGAGACTGGTCAACAGCGAGGTCAGATGCTCGCGCTGTGCCTGGGTGAGGCGGGTGAGTTGTTCGCTGGTGTTGCGTACGACTTCGGCCCGGTCGGTGAGCGGGACGTGGGAGAGCAGCGCGTACAGCTGGCCGTCGTCGACGGGGTGGTCGCTGTCCGGGCTGGTGGTGGCCAGGAGTTGGCGCAGTTCGCCGGTGATGAGGCGGGTCAGCAGGTATTCGCCGAAGGTGGCGTGCAGGAATTCGTAGCCTCTACGTTCGTGGCCGGTGACGATTGCCTGGGCTTCGTGGATGAAGAAGAAGCGGCCGAACAGCAGTGGCGTAGCGTCGGCAGGAGCGGTGTCGAGCAGGGCTCCTAGGTCGTTTTCGGCGTCGGTGGCGGTGATGCCTTGCCGGTGGCGGTTGAACATACCGATCGCGATGACGGACAGGCGCTGCAGTTCGTGTGCGACGCGGGCGGCTTCGGTGTCGGCCGGCAGGGCGTTGTGTTTGGTCACCTGGCGGCGCACGAGCTCGGTCAGGAGCCGCTCGTGCAGGCCCAGGCGTTGGATGTCCTCACCGTGCAGCAGGTGCAGGGCGTTGCCGGAGGCGTCGTAGAGAGCGAGCATGAGTAGCAGCAGCGGCTGGCTGGCGAGTTCTTCGTGACGGCCCACCACATCCCATGTGAGGGGCTGCAGGGCGTGGGTGAAGAAGTAGCGGCGGTTGATGGTGTTCCAGACGTGGAGCCAGCCGCGGATGCGGTCAGCGTCGAAGGGTTCCAGGCGGATGACGGTGCTGGGATGCGGGGTCAGGGCCTGGTCGGCGACCACGGTGCGGCTGGTGACGATCACGATGGTGGGGCGTGCCTGGTCGGCCTCGCGCTGCTGGAACTGCTGCACGCTTTACAGGTAGGCGAAGTGGCGTGCGGGATCCATGTGATCGGCCGCAGCCTGGAGCAGTTCGTCGAAGCCGTCCAGGAGGACGACTCTGACGACGCCTGTGTTCGGGCCGGTGACGTCGGGCCAGGGTGTGCGGCGGCCGGTGGAGCGCAGCACGGCCTCCTCGAGCTGTTCCTGGACGGCCAGGTCTGCGGGCAGGTGGCGCAGTTCGACGCGCTGGCAGAAGAACTCTGCCGTGGGCAGCCGGGCGGCGATCAGCTTGGTCAGCAGCGACTTGCCAGATCCGGGATGGCCCAGGATCAGCAGCGGCGCACGGGTGGCGTCCTCGGTGAGCAGATGGGCTGCGAGGAAGTCCTCCAGGTCGTCCCACAGCGGCTGGACTTGCCACCAGTCGTCACGGGCCAGGGCGCGGTCACCTGAGCGGCCGGCCACGCGAAAGGCGGGGTTGATGTAGCCGGTCTCCAGGTCGGGGATGCGCGGGCCCGACTCCTCGACCTGGGCCAGAGGGGCACGGAGTTGCTGCTGGTGCGCCGGGGTAGGGGCGCCGTTGTCCTGGGCGAAGGTCTCCAACAGCCGCGACAACCCGGCGAGTCCCCGGCTGGATGAGGCGTCCGGTGTCACAGGCTCGGACGGGTCCAGGGCTTCGGGCGGGTCTTGCGTCTCGGAGGTCAGGCGCAGTTCGGGGCATTCCCACGTCACCTGGGCCAGCAGGGCTTCGTAGCGGCGCCAGGCGCGGTGCGCGAGCTTGTCCGGCTGCTGGCCGCCTACGCCGCTTTCGTCGCATACGGTGTCGGCCGCGTAGGCGTAGGCGGCGGCGATTTCCGCGCGCAGGTCGGCGGGATGCCTCACCCGCTGCGATCCCAGGGTGACACGCTCCAGTTCGGCCACCACGTCGCTGGTGAGATCGGCCTGCTCGTGCCCGAGTTCTGTCGTGTAGCGGATGCCGGAGGCGGCCACGGTCTCGCAGAACGCCGTTACCAGGATGACCAGTTCGGCTGCGCGCAGCAGGGCGGTTCGGGTGGTGCCGCAACTGGCCCTTACCCGGTCGGCGAATCCTTCCAGCACAGCGTTCAGGTCGGTGACGACGGCACCGTGCAGCTTCAGTGGCTCCAGTAGTTCTGCGGCCAGCCGGTCGAAGCCCGTCCTTTCTCCGATGAGGACGCCCACGGCGCTGACGAAGTCGTCGGGGACGTCGGGGATGGTCTGGGCGGGTGGCAGAGCGGGCGGTTTAGCGGTTCGTGGCCGTGGCGCCTGGTCGGCGTCGGTTTCCGCCTCGCGGTGGCGGTGGCGGTGGCGGTGGCGCCAGTAGGCCAGGTCGGAGGCGAGTCCGGCCGGCGGGGTGGTAGTTGCCCGTTGGTGGCAGTACTCCACGATGCGGGCAACATCGTCCCAGGGAGGCAGGGTGGAGCGATGCCCGTTGAGCAGCATGGAGATGGCGGCGGTGCTGCGGTTCACGGCGCGTGCCAGGTCGCTTTGCTGGATGCCGCACTCACGCACCAGGCGCCCCAGCAGCTTGCAGAAAACTGCTACCGGTCCCGAAGTCTCCTCCACGCGCCCACCCCCGCCGTTCACGCTGATTCAGTGTGATCTCTGGCAGCGTAGGCAGTGACCTGCGCCAACCGCCGTCCGCTTTGGGACTTTTCAGCGAAACCCCGGCCCGGGCCTGCCCTCCGTCACGGTCGATGCGACACAACCCCAGCCTTCTTCGAGGAGTGCGCATGTCCTGGCTCACCGCCCCCGTCCCGGCTCTCGTGCTGGCCCTCGTATTCTTTGTGTTTGCAGGCGTCGTGCTGCCCGCGGTGTGGTCCACACGGCCCGCACGCCGGAAGGCAGCCGCCGCCGTTCTTGCGCAGCTCCTCCGAGCCGGACGCGATGTCGGCGGCACACGGCTTTCCATGCCGCCGTCCCCGCCTTCTGCCGGTCCTGCCACGGCCGTTCACCGGCAGACGCAGGTCCAGCCACACCACCCGGGCAACGACGCGCAGGACGCGGCATCTTGAGCCCGCTGCATGGAGCCAGCCCGCATCGTCCGCGCTCGGCGTGCCTGTGGGATGTGTCTCCTCGGCCTTGCTGTCACCGGCCGGCGTGCTCACGTTCGAGGCGGTTCGGAACGCGTCGGCCGGGGCGTTCCGAACCGCCGGGGTGTCAGTCCTGGGTGACGGTGAGGGTGCGCTGGTCGAGGTCGAGGTGGACGATGCCACCGTTGTGATCGCGGAGCTGGCGCCAAGCGGCATAGCCGGTGAGGATGGCGTGTTCCCAGTCCGCGGCACGGCAGATGCTGACCTCGAGGTGGGCGGTCATGTGACCGATGGTGGCGAGGAGTTCCTGGTCGATGTGCTTGATGTCGGCGAGGTAGCGGTGGCGGGCGGCGTACGAGAAGACGAGGGCTGAGATGCCTTCCTCGATGGCGATGGCGCGGCCGCCGTCTTCGGCTTCGTCGGCGCGGGGGTCGCTCTTGCGTTTGCGGCCCAGCAGGAAGCGGGTGACCGGGGACCAGCCCAGCACCGTGGCGTGGGCGAGGTGAAAGATGTCGTGGAAGCGGTAGCCGTCTTCGACGTGGGAGGCGCTGGTGAGAGGGTCACCGGCGGGGGTCCCGTCTTCCCGCGTGAGGACGATGACGGTGCGGCCGTCGTCGGTCTTGGTGGGCGTGAAGGTGAGTGAGGTCTGCCGGGGCAACTGTTCGTGGGCGGGGAAGCCGGCGTCGAAGGGGGTGTGCTCCTCTTGGGGGGTGGTGCGCCAGCGGTCTTTGACCTTCTCCAGGTTGGCGGCGGCTACGTCGTCGAGGTCGAGTCCGAAGCGGTGGGTGAGAGCGGCGATGTACCACAGGACGTCGCCGAGTTCTTCGCGTAACTGGTGTTTTCCCTGTTCGAAGGCAGGTCCGTCGCGCAGGAATTTCTTGTAGGCAGTGGTCAGGGATCCGACTTCGCCGGCGAGACCGAGGAGAGGGACGAGGACCGGGTCGGTGCCCTCTGCGGAGGGTTGGAGGGTTTTGATGGCCGCTTGCTGGTAGCGCTTGAAGTCCACACGCACGCCTGTCTGATCTTGGGACAGCCCCGTTGGCTTTCCCGACAGTGTGTCGTATGCTACGACAGCGCCGTTGGATATGCAGACGATTGGGGAGAGTTGTCGAACACAGGCACACCGAGCATGGACGACATCACCTCGGCCGTCATCGACTTCCTCGCCGAGTACGAGGGCGTCTCCCCCGGCGAGCTTCGCTCCGAACTGGAGCAGGGCGGGCGGGAGTTGCCCGTGGACTCCCTCTTGGTGGTCGAGATCCTCACGCGCATCGAGGAGCGTTACCACGTCGCCATTCCCGCAGACCGGGAAGCGGCCCAGGCGACCGGGTCGGTGCGGGCATTCGCCGCGGCGGTCCTGGACGCGATCGAAGAAAGGCAGTAGTCATGACCCCTCCCCCCTCCGACAGCCGTGACCGCGATCCCGAGCTGGTGCGGCTCGGTGAACGGCTGAAGAAGACCCGCGACTACTTGAACATGTCTCAGCAGTTCGTCTCGGACTCCACCGGCATCCCCCGCTCGGCCATCAGCGACATCGAGCGCGGCGAGCGGCGTGTGGACAGTCTGGAGCTGAAGAAGCTGGCGCGCCTGTACCGGCAGCCGGTCGCCTATTTCCTGGCCGAGGAGAAGGACGCGGACGCCAGCGAGTACTCGCTGGCCGGTCTGCCGCGAGCGCTGGCCCAGCTCACCGACGGGGATGCCAGGACCGTGCTGGAGTTCGCCGAGTATCTCACGCTCCGGCGCGCGGCAGAACGCGAGGATCAGAACGCCGAGGGCGGGAGTCCGACGGCGTGAACTGGGCCCTGGCACACCGGATCGCGTCGATCGCCGCCGTCCAGGCGCACCGCGACCTCGGCATCGACCGCACGCAGTACGTCCACGTGCACCGGGCGCTCGGGGCAGCGGACGTGATCGGGATGGCGCAGCCGATGCCCCGGCTGTTCGGCGTGTACTTCTCCCCCGCCGACAAGGGACCAGCCGTGATGCTGAACGCTTCGCTGAACGCGGTCACCCAGCGGCACACGGCCGCGCATGAGCTGGGGCATCACCGGCTGGGCCATCGCACCGCGGCCGATGAGGAGCTCGATCCCGCGCTGCGCTGGGGCAACGGCAGCTGGCCCGAGGAGGAGAAAACGGCGGAAGCGTTCGCAGCATGGTTCCTGATGCCCCTGCCGGCGGTGCGGGCAGCCCTGGAGCGGATCTGCGGCAGCCGGCCGTCGCGTCCCGAGCACGTCTACCGGGTGGCGCGCGAACTGGGTACGTCGTACGCCGGGACGGTACGCCACCTGGTGAACCTCCGGCTCCTCGACGCCGGCCGGGCCGGCCAGTGGTCCAAGATCCCTCCTGCCGACCTACGCAGCTCACTGGCGGGCGGGGCCTCGCTACCCGGGCAGGCCCAGGTGCACGTGATCACAGCAGCCTCCGCGGGGCAGACGGTGCACGCCGACGCGGGCGATGTGCTGGTGCTGCACCTGGACAACGCGCTCTTCGACGTCCTGCCCAAGGGAGTGGAGCCGTGGACCAGTGACGGTACGACGCCGCTGGCGAGCGCCGTGGTGACCGACGAACTTCCGCCGGGCGAACAGGGCTTGATCGAGGTCGCGGTGCCGACGCACGGCGCCGCGCTGCGGCTGACGGTGGTGCGCGAAGCCCCGCGTGCCGGGGTCGACGAGATCTGGCCCGCCTGAGCCCGACTCCCCGGACCACATCCATGTGTCAGGAGGACTGATGCACACCTTCACCGTGACCGAACGCGACGTCACCCAGGCCTGGGTCGCCGCCTGCAACAAGCTGGACCACAAGGACAACCCGGACCGGACCGGCCTGCACACGGTGGTGCGCATCGCCGACCCGACGAGCGACGACCCGGTGTTCCGCGCCGAACTCGACCGGCTGCGCACCACTCGCGGGCTCTGGCCGCTGGAGACCGTGGCCAGCACCCTGTTTCCCGCGGCCCTGGCGGCACGGAGCGCCGGCCCGGATGACCTCGCCGAGCGCTACCGACGGATGTATCCAGTCATCAAGCGGTACCCGGGCAACCACCGCGGCACGTACTTCGGCCGCCTAGTGTTCTACCCTGCGGCGTCGAAGACCGGCATCGACCAACTCAGCACCGTTATCAGCCGGCTGCGGGCACAGGCCGCGGGCACCAAGGTAGCCGCCGCGTACGAGATCGACATAGCCGCAGCCACGGACCCGGACGAGGCTGGCGCGGATCTGCTGGTCCACACGGCCGGGAAGGACAACAGCTACATCGGCTTCCCCTGCCTGAGCCACATCTCCCTCCAGCTGGACCGCGACCGGCGGGTGCACGCCGCGGTCCTGTACCGCAGCCACTTCATGTTCGAGCGCGCCTACGGCAACTATCTCGGCCTGGGCCGCCTGCTGGCCTACATCGCCCAGCAGGCCGAACTGGCCTGCGGGACCCTGACCGTGGTGGCCGGCCACGCCCGGCTGGACGGCCCCGTCACACAGCTGCGCCCCTTACTGACCGGCACCAGCCGCCTCACGGCATAACGGCAGCCGGCACAAGACCACCGGCGTCGCATGCGGCACGCTCAGTGTCCGGGCGGGCCGTTGAGCTGCCACTTGGGCGGGAACCAGGCCGGCATCGCGTCGGCCTGCTGCCGGTAGGTCTGCTTGATGCGGCTACGGCCGCTGATCCCGGCGATGTCCGGGTGGGCGACCCGGGCGTACTTGTCGACCTCACAGAACAGGTTCTGGCAGTCGATCAGCTGCAACGGGCGTCCGCGCAGCCCCGCAAAAGAGAGGCCCAGGCGGGCGAAGTGCTCGTCCTGGGTGTCGGCCATGTAGCGGATGACGTCCGCCTCGATGCCGTCAGCCGCCGGCCCGAAGCACTTGCGGATGCCGTCGCGCGCCCCGGGCCCGGGGACGACGAAGTCCATCTCCGAAAACGGCATCTCGGCCGCGTAGTTGAGGTCGATCACGAACTGGTAGGCCAGGAACGGCCCGATCGCCGGGAAGCCCAGCAGAACCCGGTAGGCACCCTGCAGCGTCGGCGCGGACAGCACCCGCTGCGGCGCGTCCGCGGTCATCATCATCTCCAGCAGCCGCAGGTGGTTCTGGTGCTTGCGCTCCTCGCCGAGCTGCGGCGGGGGCACGATGTAAGCGGCCGAGTACAACCGCTGCCCCGCGGTGAAGGCCTGGGAGAGCACCCGGTCAAAGGCGCGGTAGTCGTAGGTGTCCCACCGCGCCTCTCCCAGCGCGGTGTTCAGCAGCCGCCACGTCGAGGTTTTGTTGAAGATCTTGAACAGGAGGGTCCGGAAGAAGACTTCTTCCCACGTCTGCTCGCCCCGGTAGATCACGCCGCCGATGAGATCCTGGCTGACCCGGTCGGCGGCCCGGAAGCAGTTGGTGAAGCGGTACCGCTGCAGGATCGAGTCGTCCGTGAAAGGTCCCGCTCCCCCGGCAAGGCGTGCCTCGTAGACCTTCTGCCGCGCCGCGGCGAAACGCCAGTAGGTGTCGAACACCGGCGTCACCGTCAGCGTGCGACCTGCCACACGGATCTTCCTCGCAGGGCCGCGATCTAAGATCCCCTGCTCTGCACGCTCTTGCAGCACCGTCACCATGGGCTCAATATATATTCAATATAGATAGGTGTCAGCGAGGGGGACGTGTGGAATTGCTGTGGCAAGGTCCTCGACGCAAGACGCTGGTCGGCTGGCCGGAGGACGTGGACACGAGGCTGGACGTCCTGGTCCGGGCCGCGGCCGCGGCCGGGGAGCAGACATCGCGTTCACAGGTTCTGGCCGCGCTCGTGACGGCGGCCGAGGTTCGTCCCACCGTCATAGCCGAACTCCTCCACTCCTATCGCCAGATGCCCGCCGACGCCCTAGAAGCGGACAACGCACGGGACGACCTGCCCTCCGTGCGCTCTCCCGGACGCACCCGCGCCAGGAGGTGACGGCGCGTCGGTCCCGGCCACTCGCGCGGGCGCCTTCGGTACCCCGGTCAACGCCGCCGACGGTCCTAGGGTCACGGCTGTGTGCGCCGTCCCTCCTGGGCGGTTGCTCGGGCTCCCCCAGCGCCGTCGCCGAGGACAGGGCTGGATGGCATTGCAGGACGGCGCGCTCGACTCCTGGTGTGCTCCGGGGGGCGCGATGCCGGTACCGGGCGAGAGGACATGGTCGTTCCTGCCTCGCGTCGCCGTCTGCTGCGGAATCGCGGGGGGGGGGTGCCTCTATGTCCTTCGTCAAGGCACCCCTGTCGGGTTTGGGATGATTCGGTCTTGCTGGGGTTATGCGGCGAGCTCAACGTCTGCGGGCGGGCGGGATTCGTAGAAGGTGCCGTCTCGGAGCATGGCGAACAGGACGCTGATGCGTTGGCGGGCGAGGCGGAGGAGTGCCTGGGTGTGGGTCTTGCCGCGGGCGCGTTGCTTGTCGTAGTAGGCGCGGGAGGCCGGGGCGGCGTTCATGCAGGCGAAGGCGGACAGGAACATCGCCCGTTTGAGCTGGCGGTTTCCGCCCCGTGGCGCGTGTTCACCGTGGATCGAGGTCCCGGACGACTTCGTGGTCGGGGCGAGGCCGGCGTAGGAGGCCAGGTGGGCGGCGGTGGGGAAGCTGGTGCCGTCGCCGACGGTGACCAGCAGGACGGCGGCGGTCCTGACGCCGACGCCGGGCATCGACGTCAGGACCGGGGAAAGAGGGTGCGCCTCCAGCAGGGCGTTGATCTGGGCTTCCATTGCCCGGCGTTGGGTGTGGACGGCGGCCAGGGAGGCGGCCAGGGAGGGGATGATGTCGAGGGTGCCGGTGCCGGGGACGACGACGGTCTGTTCGTCGAGCGCGTCGAAGACGTCGTCGATCAGCCGGGTGGCCATGCGGGGGGCTTTCGGTCGGATCAGCTCCACGAGTCTGCGGCGACCGGCCCTGCGCAGGGCGGCCGGGGAGCCGTAGCGCTCCAGCAGCCAAGTGAGGGGCCTGGTGGTCGAGGCGGGGGCCCAGGACGCGTTCCAGCGAGGGGTGGAACTGGGTGAGCAGGCCGCGTATCCGGTTGCTGGTGCGGGTGCGGGTGGCGTCGGCGTACCGCTTGACGGTGCGGTAGGTCATGCGGAGCTGCCGTCGGCTACACAGCGTGTGCGGCTTCAAGAGCCCGATCGACTACGAACACGACTACTGGGCCAGCCTCGGTGAGGGGCTGGCTGCATAGGAAGGTCTCCACGATTCGAGGGGAGGGGATTGACAAGCGGGGCAGGATCCGCGTCATCCTGACCACCAGGTTCACCGAGGCGTGTGCCGCCGTGCGCTGTGCACGGCGGGTGGCCGGGGTCCCCCCCGTTATGTTCTTCGCGGTCCTGCAAGAGGGCCGCTGGCCTCCGGGCCCGGCATGACTGTGTCCCCCTGTCGAAGGCATGACCTGGGGGGTGGTGTCACCGGGCCCGGGAGGTGCCGTCGGAGACGCTGATCAGAGGTCCGGCCACCGCCCGGTCCGGCGCAATGCCGGACAGCTCGCGGGCGGCAGGTCTGCATAACGTGGATGCGCGCGTACGACACCAATGCCAAGGCCGGCACGTTCAACTCTCCTGGAAGGGCGCGATGTTCGACACCGAAGACGTGGGCGTGTTCCTCGGCCTGGACGTCGGCAAAACCACTCACCACGGGCACGGGCTGACTCCGGCCGGGAAGAAGGTCTTCGACAAGCAGCTGCCCAACAGCGAGCCGAAACTGCGGGCCGTCTTCGACAAGCTGACCGCCAAGTTCGGCACCGTACTGGTGATCGTGGACCAGCCCGCCTCGATCGGAGCCCTCCCTCTGACGGTCGCCCGGGACGCCGGCTGCAAGGTCGCCTACCTGCCCGGACTCGCGATGCGGCGGATCGCCGACCTCTACCCGGGCGAGGCGAAGACCGACGCGAAGGACGCCGCGGTGATCGCAGACGCCGCCCGGACGATGCCGCACACCCTGCGCTCCCTGGAGCTCACCGACGAGATCACCGCCGAACTCACGGTCCTCGTCGGCTTCGACCAGGACCTCGCGGCCGAGGCCACCCGCACCTCCAACCGCATACGCGGCCTGCTCACCCAGTTCCACCCGTCGCTGGAGCGCGTCCTGGGCCCCCGCCTCGACCACCAGGCAATCACCTGGTTGCTGGAGCGCTACGGCTCCCCGGCCGCCCTGCGCAAAGCCGGCCGCCGCAGGCTCGTCGAGCTCATCCGGCCCAAGGCCCCGCGCATGGCCCAGCGGCTGATCGACGATGTCTTCGAGGCGTTGGACGAGCAGACCGTCGTGGTCCCGGGGACCGGCACCCTCGACATCGTCGTGCCCTCCCTGGCCCGCTCTCTCGCCGCTGTCCACGAACAACGCCAGGCCCTGGAAACCCAGATCAACGCCCTGCTGGAGGCCCACCCTCTTTCCCCGGTCCTGACGTCGATGCCCGGCGTCGGCGTCAGGACCGCCGCCGTCCTGCTGGTCACCGTCGGCGACGGCACCAGCTTCCCGAGCGCCGCCCACCTCGCCTCCTACGCCGGACTCGCCCCGACCACGAAGTCGTCGGGCACTTCCATCCACGGCGAACACGCGCCCCGAGGCGGCAACCGCCAGCTCAAACGCGCCATGTTCCTCTCCGCCTTCGCCTGCATGAACGCCGATCCCGCCTCCCGCACCTACTACGACAAGCAACGCGCCCGCGGCAAAACCCGCCGAGTAGCCGAGGGGAATCTCACCCCTCGGCTCTCACAGATCCGTGCGTAACAGTCTCCCGTTACACGGCTCTTGCCGTTCTG
>NZ_JBSFTY010000126.1:0-18803 GCF_053591515.1 Streptomyces sp. NPDC003011 | reverse complement strand
GCCGGCCTTCGGCGCCGGCCGCTGCCGCCGCCGGTCGACGAGCCCGAGGCGCCGGGCCGGGACCCGGAGCAGCGGAGCGAGCAGGGCGGACAGAAGGAGGGCGGCGGTGGCGGCGAGGATCCCGTGGAGCACGGATCTAAACTAAGCCGAATGTCATGATTTGCTACCACAGACCGGACCGGACCGGCGCGCCGTGGGACACAGCCCACGGCGGTCACTGAGGGCAGCCTCAGTAGCACAGATCACCGCACGCCTGACTACAGTGCGGCACCGGATGCGGGTAGTCTCAGAGGACCGCGTAAGTTACCGCTTAGTAATGTCGAGGAGCCCTTCGCGGACGACCTCGACACAACCCCTCGCAGGCCCGAGGAGCCCCGAAATGCAACTCGCCGCGATCATCGTGTCGCTGGTACTGACCGTGGTCGGCGTCGCGCTGCTCGCACGCGCCATCGGCCAGTTCGTCCGGCACTTCAAGCTCGGCCAGCCCGTGCCCGCCGGCACCCGGACCGACAACCCCTACCAGCGCAGTGTGACGCTGGTGAAGGAGTTCCTCGGGCACACCCGGATGAACCGGTGGGGCATCGTCGGCATCGCCCACTGGTTCGTGGCGATCGGCTTCCTGACGCTGCCGCCGACCATCATCACCGCCTACGGCCAGCTCTTCCAGGCCGACTGGACACTCCCGGTGATCGGCGGCTTCCTGCCGTACGAGCTGTACATCGAGTTCATCGCCGCGATGACGACCCTCGGCATCGTCACGCTGATGGTCATCCGCCTGCTGAACCTGCCCTCGCGGCCCGGCCGCAAGTCCCGGTTCACCGGCTCCAAGATGGGCCAGGCGTACTTCGTCGAGTACATCATCCTCACCATCGGCCTGGCGATCTACGTGCTGCGCGGCCTCGAGGGCGCCCTGCACCACGTCGAGCACTACGAGGCCGCGTACTTCGCCTCGTACCCGCTGGTGCTGGCCTTCAAGGGACTGAGCGTCACGGCGCTGCAGAACCTGGTCTACCTGTTCGCGATGATCAAGCTGGGCACCACCATGATCTGGATGATCACGGTCTCGCTCAACACCAACATGGGTGTGGCCTGGCACCGCTTCCTCGCGTTCCCGAACATCTGGTTCAAGCGCAACGCCACCGGTGAGACCGCCCTCGGCGCGCTCCAGCCGATGACCTCCGGCGGCAGGCCGATCGACTTCACCGACCCGGGCGACGACGACGTCTTCGGCGTCTCCCAGGTCGAGCAGTTCTCCTGGAAGGGCCTGCTGGACTTCTCCACCTGCACCGAGTGCGGGCGGTGCCAGTCGCAGTGCCCCGCCTGGAACACCGGCAAGCCGCTCTCCCCGAAGCTGCTGATCATGTCGCTGCGGGACCACGCGCACGCCAAGGCGCCGTACCTGCTCGCGGGCGGCGGCAAGACGATGGAGGGCGAGGAGAAGGCGTCGGCCGAGGCGTTGAAGGACGTGCCCGCCGCCGCTCTCGCCGAGGCCGGGCGCCCGCTGATCGGCACCGCCGAGGAGAACGGCGTCATCGACCCGGACGTCCTGTGGTCCTGCACCACCTGCGGCGCCTGTGTCGAGCAGTGCCCGGTGGACATCGAGCACGTCGACCACATCGTCGACATGCGCCGCTACCAGGTCATGATCGAGTCGGCGTTCCCGTCCGAGGCGGGCACGATGCTCAAGAACCTGGAGAAGAAGGGCAACCCCTGGGGCCTGGCCAAGAAGCAGCGCCTGGAGTGGCTCAAGGAGGTCGATTTCGAGGTCCCGGTCGTCGGCAAGGACATCGAGGACCTGTCCGAGGTCGAGTACCTGTACTGGGTCGGCTGCGCGGGCGCCCTGGAGGACCGCGCCAAGAAGACCACCAAGGCCTTCGCGGAACTCCTGCACATGGCGGGCGTCACGTTCGCGATCATGGGCGGCGACGAGAAGTGCACCGGTGACTCCGCCCGCCGCCTCGGCAACGAGCCCCTCTTCCAGGAGCTCGGCATGGAGAACGTCATGGCGCTGAACACGGCGTTCGGCGAGGAGACGGACGACGAGGGCAACGTGACGCCCGAGTCGAAGAAGCCGAAGTCGGCGAAGAAGATCGTCGCCACCTGCCCGCACTGCCTCAACACCCTCGGCAACGAGTACCCGCAGCTCGGCGGCGACTACGAGGTCATCCACCACACCCAGCTGCTCCAGCACCTGGTGGACGAGGGCAAGCTGGTCCCGGTGACCCCGGTCGAGGGCCTCATCACGTACCACGACCCCTGCTACCTGGGCCGCCACAACAAGATCTACACGCCGCCGCGCGAGATCATCGCCAACGTCCCGGGCCTGCGGAACGAGGAGATGCACCGCCACAAGGAGCGTGGCTTCTGCTGCGGTGCCGGTGGCGCGCGGATGTGGATGGAGGAGCGGATCGGCAAGCGCATCAACAACGAGCGCGTCGACGAGGCCCTGTCCCTGAACCCGGACATCGTCTCGACGGCCTGCCCGTTCTGCCTCGTGATGCTCACCGACTCCGTGAACGGCAAGAAGAACGACGGCAAGGCCAAGGAGTCCATCCAGGTCGTCGACGTCGCCCAGCTGCTGCTGGAGTCGGTCAGGACGCCGGTGGACGACGAGCCCCCGGCGGGCACGTCCGAGTCGGAGAACGAGCCGGAGCCGCAGCCCGTGAAGTAGCCGGTGAAGCGGCTGGCGAAGCAGCCCGCGCGGCCGTACGGCGCCCCCATGTCCCCCTCGGGCATGGGGGCGCCGTCGTACGGCCGACGGAAGCCGGTCCCCTCGCGGCGACGGCCCACGGCTGCGCCGGCCGCGTCACGCTGCCGCCGACCGAACGGTCACCGCGAGCAGCGGGTGAGACACCCCGGAGCATGGTCGTGAAGCGAGCCCTTACGGCACTCCCCTGAGCAACCACTGAGTCCACACCACCCGTTCCCTGCCCGTTCCCTTAGGGGATGTCACAGCTCGGCAGCAAAGCCGGGCCCGATCCGTCGGGCCCGGCCCGTCCTCCGCGGGGACCAGGTACGTTCGAGAGCGTGGCTGGATTCAGGATCGGACGCGGCGGCCGGGACAACCGGACCCCGCAAGCGCGACCGCAACAACCCCCGCACGGACAGCAGGCACCCCAGGGACCGTCGTACGGCTACCCGCCGGCGCCGCAGCCCCACCCGCAGCCTTACGGCAGCGGTGGCGGTGGCGGCAGCCCGTGGCCGCAGACGAACGGCGGCCAGGGCGGCCAGGGGGCCCCCGGAAGCTACGGCGCGCCCGGTGGCTACGGCGGTCAGGGCCGGCACGGCGGGCAGGGCGGACACGGCGAGCCGGAGTACTTCGGTGACGGCGACGGGTACGCCCCGCGGGGCGGCCCGGACCCGTACGCGGCCAACAACCCGGGGCACACCCAGGCCTTCTCGGTCGGCGAGGACCCCTACACCCAGGGCGGCACCTACCGCGCGGGCTCGGCCCCGGCAGGCCCGGTCGGCCCCCGTCTGCACTGGAAGGACCTGCTGAGGGGCATCTTCCTGTCCCCCAACCAGACGTTCCTGCAGATGCGCGACTACACGATGTGGGGCCCGGCCCTCGTCGTGAGCTTCCTCTACGGCCTGCTCGCGGTCTTCGGCTTCGACGGCGCCCGCGAGGACGCGATCAACGCCACGCTCTCGAACGCCGTCCCCATCGTCCTGATCACCGCCGTGGCGATGGTGCTGTCGGCCTTCGTCCTGGGCGTGGTCACCCACACCCTGGCCCGCCAGCTCGGCGGCGACGGCGCGTGGCAGCCGACGGTCGGCCTCTCGATGCTGGTCATGTGCCTCACGGACGCCCCCCGCCTGATCGTCGCGATGTTCCTCGGCGGCGACGCGTCCTTCGTCCAGATCCTGGGCTGGGCCACCTGGGTGGCGGCCGGCGCCCTGCTGACCCTGATGGTCAGCCGCTCCCACGACCTGCCGTGGCCGAAGGCGCTGGGCGCGGCGGCGATCCAGCTGATCGCCCTGCTGTCGATCGTGAAGCTGGGCACGTTCTGACGGACCGCACGCATGAGAAGGGCCCCCGGCACACAGAGCCGGGGGCCCTTCCCTTCGCCGCCCTGTCTCCATGCGTCGCCCTGCCTCCGTGCGTCGCCCTGCCTTCGTGCCAGGTGGCTGCGCGGGCTACACGTGGCTGCGCGGGCTACGCCTGGCTGCGCGGGCTACGCCTGGCTACGCGTCGAGAACCTGCCCGGTCCGCCGGACGACGGGCGGCGCGACGGACCACGGGAAGTTGATCCACTCGTCGGTCCGCTTCCAGACGTATTCGCACTTCACGAGCGACTGCGACTTCTCGTAGATCACGGCGCTGCGGACCTCGGCGACGGCGTCGAGACAGAAGTCGCGCACCAGCTTGAGCGTCTTGCCGGTGTCGGCGACGTCGTCCGCGATCAGGACCCTCTTGTCGGTGAAGTCGATCACGTTGGGGACGGGCGCGAGCATGACGGGCATCTCCAGGGTGGTTCCGACCCCGGTGTAGAACTCCACGTTCACGAGATGGAGGTTCTTCACGTCGAGGGCGTAGGCGAGTCCGCCCGCGACGAACACCCCGCCCCGCGCGATGCTGAGCACGATGTCGGGCTCGTACCCGTCGTCGGTGATGGTCTGCGCCAACTCGCGGACGGCGCCACCGAACGCCTCGTAGGTCAGGTTCTCCCGCACGTCACCCATGCTGCTGCCGCCCGCCCGTCACACCTGGGACCGATGGAAGTTGAGGAAGGACCGGGAGGCGGTGGGCCCGCGCTGTCCCTGGTACCGCGACCCGTACCGCTCGCTCCCGTACGGGAACTCGGCGGGCGAGCTGAGCCGGAACAGGCACAGCTGCCCGATCTTCATCCCGGGCCACAGCTTGATGGGGAGCGTGGCGAGGTTCGACAGTTCGAGGGTGACGTGCCCGGAGAACCCGGGGTCGATGAACCCGGCGGTGGAGTGGGTGACGAGCCCGAGCCGTCCGAGGGAGCTCTTGCCCTCCAGCCGGGACGCGAGATCGTCGGGCAGCGTGACAACCTCGTAGGTGGAGGCGAGCACGAACTCCCCGGGGTGCAGGATGAACGGCTCGTCCCCCTCCGGCTCCACCAGCCGCGTCAGGTCGGCCTGCTCGACGGACGGGTCGATGTGGGGGTACCGGTGGTTCTCGAACACCCGGAAGAAGCGGTCCAGCCGCACGTCGACACTGGACGGCTGCACCATGGATTCGTCGTAGGGATCGATCCGTACCCGCCCGGCGTCGATCTCGGCCCGGATGTCCTTGTCTGAGAGAAGCACGTCCCGAGGATACGCAAGGCGCGCGGACCGACCACCATCGGACGGTCCGCGCGCCTGCGCCACTGCCTGCGTGTCTCCCGCTAGCGCCTTTCCAGGGCCACCGGTACCGGCACCACACTGCGGAGCCGGGCACACCGTGGACACCGGACGAGCCGGCCGGGGCCGAGCCGCTCGGCCTGCTGCATCGGGAACGAAGCGGTGCTGAACACGTGCCCATCGGCACATCGGACGACGGTGCGCTCCATCAAGTCCTAGAGTCCCTTCCCCAAGAGCCGCGTCGGGCTGCTGCTCGCCTGACGACAAATGCCACATTACGGGATCAACGGAACGACTCTCCAGGCGGCACTCCGGCATCACCCGGACCCTCTCCCACCCCTCCACCGTACGCCCCAACTCCGGCCCCCCGCAGCCCCGTCCCACCCCCGAACGCACACCGGCCCCACGGCTTCATTCACCGGGGGCCGGACATGAGGTAAAGTAACGCTGCGTCCCGACACCGGTCCCGACCGGCGTCTTACGCGGGTGTAGTTTAATGGTAGAACATCAGCTTCCCAAGCTGAGAGCGCGAGTTCGATTCTCGTCACCCGCTCCATGCGAAACCCCCAGGTCAGAGACCCGGGGGTTCCTTGTTGTCTATACTGGTGAGTCGGTCGCGCACCACAACCGCACCATTAGCACCGACGCCACCCGGCCCTAGGTCACAGGCGGCAGGATCGGGGCCAGCTTGAGTTCCCTTGCGACCGAGCGGAGGAACTGCTTGCGTGGCTTGCCTTTGATCATTGCAGCCGCTGTGGGAACGCAGGGTGCGCGGAAAACAGTTCGCCCTGCTGAGCAGTTCAGTCACCGAAGACGTGCCACTCGCCGATGTCCTCACCGACCGGCGCAGTCCGGAAGCTGTGCTATTCAGCGATAGGTTCGCCGACCCACGAATTGACGCGGTGCTCCGCCAGATGCAAGTGGCAGAAGAGCGTCTCGCTATTGAGTGGGCGCACAGCAAGGACAACTGGCGGCAGGTGGCGGCCGAGGCGGGGCGACCGACCGCATATGGCGAGCGGATCTGTTGCAAGCTCACGCGGCTCGGGCGCCCGGCACAGCGAGCGAGCCGCCGCAGCGCCCTCCAGTCGGAAACCGGAGGAGGCATGACTTTGAGTGGCCTGCTGTTGATCCTTCTGCTGGTCGTGGTCACGCTGCTCGTCGGCGCTGGCGTTCTGGCCCTGCTTCTGTATCGCCCCACCTGGGCCGCCCCGCTCGCCGGAGCGCTCACCGCGATGATGCTCATGGCCACGGTCACCGGTCTCCTGGTCGCAGTCACCAGCAACTGACCTCGGTCTGGCTCTGCCGTCTCAGTTTCCGTCTCATTCAGCGTCGTTCACAGCCGTTCAGGCGGGATCCAGAATCGTCCCAGCACCGGCGGTCGGCCACGCATGAACGCAGGTGAACGTCCCCGACCGACACCCACCACCCCACCACGACAGTTGAGAAGCGTGCGCATGGCGCGGAGACGGCTCACCGCCCGCGTAGACGTCAGCCTTCGCTGTCAGTCCCAAGCTGTACGGTCCCGCCCATGGCTGAGAGACCAACTACGAGCTGGCGTCACGGCATAGCCGAGGAAGCCGAGGAGCTTGCCGCCGGCACCCTAGATCGCGAGTGCGCCTGCATGGCGGGGTTGTTCCCCGAGGAGCTGCTGATGGCAACAGATGAGGTGCTCGACGCGTTCGAGGGTGAGCTTCCTGGACTGGGCGAGGCCAACGACGAGGGGGTCTTTGCTGTCGTGGAACGTGTCGTCCTGGCCCTGAACGCGGTGGACGAAGCCCATGACGGAGCCGCCTTCGAAACCGACGAGCGCGAGAAGCTGTGCGACTACATCGACCAGTCGCTCACCGAGCACGGTGTCGATGTCGTCGCCCTGACAGCGCGCCACGGGTTGGGCCGATACCAACTCACGAACAAGTGGCGGAAGTGGTAGGCCCGCCCACCGACGCGGCCCGCCGAGTAACGCACCACAAGCGCACCAGATCGAGCGGGGAACGGCGGGGAACCACAGTGAAAGCCGCCGAGGCCGACGGGGCAGCACCCAGGCCTTTCGCCCAGGTCATTGCCCGAGCCGTCCTCAAATGCTCGCAGCTTCCCAAGCTGAGAGCGCGAGTTCGATTCTCGTCACCCGCTCCATGATCAAGGTCCAGGTCAGACACCTGGGCCTTGTTGGTTTAATGAGAGCTTTGGCACGCGCCTCAGGCGACGGTGTACTCCGCTTCCCCAAAGTCTGCGACTACGCGCAGTCGACCGCCGAGCGCTTCCAGGTAGGCCCGGAGGGTCGCGACCTCCGCGCGATCCAGCTCACCGTCTTCGATCTTCGGCGGTCAGCCGGTCCATTGCCGCTTGCTTCTCCTGGGCTGACCGCACCGGCAACCCAGCGGCCGCACGCCGCTCGCGCGGCTTGCGCTTGGTTTCCTCCCAGCTCACGGCGCTCATTCGTACTCCCTGGTTTCAAGATCGGCCAGATGTGTCCGGTACCGCTCCTCAGCAAGCGGAATGTTGATGTCGTACCAGCGCTGCCAGTTCTCGGCCTTGTCACCAGCCACCAGCCATACTGCCCGGCGCACCGGATCGAAGGCGGAGAGGATGCGGATCTCGCTGAGCTGAGAGGAGGACCATCTGGGCCCGCCGCCAGGTCACCACCGGTCCGGTGCCCCTGCGGATGATGCGCAGCAGGCGCCGCCCCTCATCGTCATCGATCTCTCGGACGCGTACTGGTTCTGCCACCCGCACAGGCTCGCGGGCGAGGGAGTATCTGGGTGAGGGCCCGCCGTGTCGGCGTCAGGCCAGCAGTTCCCGTAGCCACGACCGTTCCGCGCGGCTGGTGGCGCGGGCGACGGTGAGCATGCCGCGGCGGTAGGGGTCGTCGGTGTCCTCGGCGCCCAGGAGGCGGTCGCCATCACGGAAGAAGCTTGCGGGCTGTTCCAGGAAGTCCAGTCGCCGGCGAAGTACCGCGTGCTGGTCGGCGAGGTCGGGAAGCTGGGAGAGAAAGGCCAGGACCGTGAAGTACCGGGTGCTGTCGCTGATGTCCAGGCCGTCGGCTTCCCGCAGCCGGCGCAGCAGCTCGGTGCGGCCGGCGGCGGTCAGGCTCAGGGTGTGTCGCTGGACGGCCGAGGCGCCTGGCTCGGCTCTGCGGTCAAGCAGCCCGGCTTTGACCAGGCGGTTGATCGCCGGATAGAGGCTGCCGTCGCTGACCGGACGGGCATGGCCGGACAAGTGCGCTATCTGGCGCCGTAGTTGGTAGCCGTGCAGTGGCCCCTCGGCCAGGAATCCCAGGATCGCGAGTTCCAGCATCCTGCTACTCTCGCACATCGAAACGATGTACCTCGAATCGAGATAAGGGGCAGGGGTGACGTATACCGAGGAATGGGTGACCGCGCGAGCGCGCGACGCCTACGAGCACGGCCGGGCATCGTTCGACGTACGTCCCGAGCGCACAGCACTGCTGGTCATCGACATGCAGGACGAATTCGTCCGCCCCGGGGGAAGCCCCTACTGGGTGCCCGCGGCCACCCGCATGGCACCCCGGCTGCGGCAGCTGGTCGAGGACTGCCGAGCCGCCTCGATCCCGGTGATCTGGACCATCTTCGACGACACCCATCTCGGACTGGACCGACCACACGCCCTGCCCTTCCTCCCGCATGCCGACACCGACTGGCGCCGCCCGGGCCCCGCCGAGGTATGGGCTCCGATGGGCCGCCGCCCCGACGAGGCCCTGATCCGCAAGCCCTCCTACGGCGCGTTCTACG
Organism: Streptomyces sp. NPDC003011; assembly: GCF_053591515.1. Taxonomy (NCBI): domain Bacteria; kingdom Bacillati; phylum Actinomycetota; class Actinomycetes; order Kitasatosporales; family Streptomycetaceae; genus Streptomyces; species Streptomyces sp. NPDC003011. The sequence continues at coordinate 9,741 of NZ_JBSFTY010000126.1, read as the reverse complement.
ACACCCCGCTCGACACGATGCTGCGCAACCTCGGCCGCGACACGGTCATCGTCACAGGCACCCTCACCAACTACTGCTGCGGCACAACGGCCCGCCAGGCATACGAACGCGGCTACAAGGTCGTCTTCGGATCCGACACCACGGCCACCGACGACGAGTCCCGCCAGGAACCAGAACTCGCCGTCCTGCGAAAAGGCTTCGCACTCGTGCTGACCGCCGAGGAGATCACGAACCGACTGATCGCGACCACGCAAGCACCGGAGGACGGGGACAGGGCGAACGTTGCCTGATGCGGCACAACTAGGGCCTGCTCTGAGTTGGGATCACGGGATGTTCTGGGACGGCCGACCCGGCCGCGGACCTTGATCTTCTTGAGGACGGGGATGAAGCGCGGGCTGTCCGCAGCCTGACCGGGGGTGAGGATGATGGACAGCGGACGGCAGCGCCGCTCAACGGCGAGGTGGACCTTGCTGGCCAGCCCGCCCCGGGAGCGGCCCAGTTCGGCGGCCCGCAGCCGGGCCCTGCGGCGTCGGCGCACGGCCCGGCGCTGGTCCCGCTCGGGATCCTCCATGTCCGCGGACCCCTTTCCTACGGGGTCGTTTTGCCCCTTTGCTGCAGCCCCTTTTCCTCCGACACGGCCTTCTCCAGATCCTCAGATCCTCAAGGAGTTCCGGGTCGACCACCGTGCCCGCCGCATGGTGATGCGCGCGGACAACCGTCGAGTCCACACTGGCCAGGCTGAGATCGACATCGTCGCGGGCCGCTGCCTCGGCGATCATCGCGGCCATGAGGGTCTGGAAGACCGCGTCACGCGCCCACATCCGGAACCGGTCGTAGATCGTCGACCAGGAGCCGTAGCTGTCCGGCACATCCCGCCAGGGGCTGCCGGTACGGAACCGCCACATCACCTCGTTGAAACAGCTACGCAGGTCAGGGATCGGTCCGAACGCCCCCAGCGGCAGGTGCGGCTCGGTCAGCTCCCACTCAGCATCGGTCAGGTGACCACGAGTCACGCGAACGGTCTACCGCTCGCGCAGTTCCCCGCACATTCCCGCTCCAGGAGGGTGCTGGCTGCGGCCCAGGCAGCTGGGCGGGAGGCCGGGTCTACTGGAGCATGCCCCAGATGAGTTCGGTGTCGGCGTCGGTCACACCGGTCGTGGTGACGCCGGACGACGTACCGGGGAAGCGCAGCGAGCCGTTGATGGCGCCGACGTAGAGGTCGGCCTTGCCGTCGCGGTTGGTGTCTCGGAGGCGGACCGGCTCGCCGAAGCAGTCGTTCCATGCGACGTCGCCGGGGACGCCGGCGGTGTTGCGGGCGAGCCACTGGGAGTTGGTGCCGGTGATCCCGCTCGCGCTGCCGCGCAGGACGTGGACGCCGCCCTCGGTCGTCTCCTGGCTGATCTTCTCTCCGTAGACGCCGATCGCGAGGTCCCTGTAGCCGTCGCCGTTGATGTCGGCGGCCGAGACGGAGGAGCCGAACAGGTCGCCGGACTCTGGGGTGCCGGCGACGTTGGTGGTGGCCTGCGTGATACGGACGGCGGTAGCGGGGCCGGTGGAGGAGCCGTGCCAGATGGACACCCGGCCCTGGTAGTTGTTGTACATCTGGCTGCCCGCCGCCAGGTCCCCGTAGCCGTCCTTGTCGAAGTCGGCGATCACCGCCTCGCTGGGGTCGCCGTAGTTCGTGACGAGGCGCAGGGTCTTGCCCGCGCTGAGCGGGGAGCCGCCCTTGATGAACCACGCGTCCGTGCCGAAGTTGTCGGGCTCGTCGGTGATTCCGATGATCACCAGATCGGTCTTGGAGTCCCCGTTCATGTTGCCCGAGACCAGGGACGTGGGCGCGAATCTCGTCGTCTTGTCGTGGCTGGTAACCGAGCCTGCCACACCGGTGCGCGTGATGCTGCGGTAGACGTAGGCCTTGCTCCCGCTGATCGCGGCCAGGTCCTTCTTGCCGTCCCCGTTGAAATCCCCGGCGGCGAGGTCGCGGCCGAAGCGGGCGTTCGACACCTTGGCGCCGGCGTTGGGGATCGCGGTGCCACCCGAGAGGCCGGTCGCGCTTCCCCACAGGATGACGACGCCGCCCTCGTCCGTGCGTCCGTCGACGTCCTCGCGCGACACCGACACGGCGAGGTCCCCGTATCCGTCGGCGTTGAAGTCGGCGGGCACCCGGACGTCGCCGAACTGGTCCTCCGTCTCGTCGGCGCCGGGGACACCGGGGCTGTTCTGGGTGATCAACTGGGTCCGGGTGCCGGGTCCGGAGGCGGTACCGAAGGTGATCCGGACGCCGCCGCCCTTGCTGTACTGCTCGTAGGTGTAGCTGGCGTAGTCGCGGTAGCCGTCGCCGTTGAAGTCGTCCGCGTACCTGGCCGCCGCCGCGCCGGCGGGAGGTGCCGTGAGGACGGGGGCGAGGGACGCCACGAGGAGTGCCGCGCAGGCTGCGGGGCGAATGCGCATGAAGTGTCTCCTGATGATTCTGTGCGACCGCGCCTGTGCCGATTGATTTCTCAGGGACCACAGAGACAGGAGCGGTGGATGATCAGGAGACAGTCGGACGGGGGAAAAGGTTGCAGGTGGATGGCTACGCAGGTCAGGGATCGGTCCGAACGCCCCAGCGGCAGGTGCGGCTCGATCAACTCCACTCGGCATCGGTCAGATCACCACGAGTCACGCGACCGGTCTACCGCAGCCAGCACCCTCCTGGAGCGGGAATGACCGATCCCGTGATCTCAACTCAGAACACTCCCTAGACGCCGGGGGCGCCCCAGAGCGGGAACCAGCGGGTCAGGTCCTCCTCGACGCGCCGGTCGTCCTTGACCGTGGCCTTGATCTGGAGTTCCAACGGGTTGTCGCGTTTCTGGCCGGGCAGCGGAGCGAACGGGTAGAAGGTGCCGCGCTTGTAGAGGTAGACCAGCGGGAGGGGCGCGGCTCGGCGTCGTGGAACGTGACCAGGGAGCACAGGAGCTGCGGGCCGAAGCCGCTGTCCTGCCGGGCGGTGTTCACCGCGTGCAGGTCGCTCACGGGGGCGGGCAGGTCGCCGGGGTCGCGATGGGAGAGCAGCCATGAGTACCCGTAGGAGTCACGGGTGAACTCCACTGCGCTACTGCCTTGTTGGGAGTCGGCGTCCGGCGGCCTCACACTGTGCCGGGTGGTAGCGGTCGGCGTCGTCGAACCTGCTCTTCGGGTGTGGGACCGGCACACGGCCCGGCTCCGGTCCGCCGTGCGTGGCCCTGAGGAGACCTTGGTCGCCGGAACGGTGTCGTCGCGCCGCGTGGACTTCTTGGTGGCTCGGCCGACGATCTCCTCGGATGTGCCGTGTCTCCAGACCGGCGTGCCACGTCCGCCGTGTGCCGTCCACGTCCACGGCCTGCGGTCGCCTCGCCGCGAACTTGATGGCGCCTCGTATCAGGGCCGGTCGGCCCCCTGCGCGGTCCTTCGGCCCACAGCGCAACGACGGCCGGGGCGGGAGATTGGAGAAGCCACCGCACTCGCGGTGGCGGTGTCAGGAGGACGGGATCGCCATGGCAGTTCACAATCATTCGAGCGGGCGGGCGGGACTGCGATTTCCCTCGCGCCGCAGGGCACCGGCCTCGGCGGCATCTGTCGCGGCACGTGACACCACCCGGTCCACCGCGTTCACCATGGTCTTCGCGGTAGTACGGATCCTGACCGGGTTCGTCTTCCTCTGGGCTTTCCTCGACAAGACGTTCGGGTGGGGGTACGCGACCGGTTCGGGCAAGGGCTGGATCGATGGAGGTTCACCGACCAAGGGCTTCCTGAGCGGGGTGGCCGCGGGGCCCTTGCAGTCGACCTTCCATGCCATGGCGGGTGACGCCTGGGTGAACTGGCTGTTCATGCTGGGGCTGCTGGCCATCGGCGTCGCTGTGACGGCGGGCGTGGCGCTGCGGTTCGCCGCGGTGGCGGGCACCGTGATGATGGCGTTAATGTGGGCTGCCGAGTGGCCGCCGGCCCAGCACCTTTCGACCGGTGCGCCGAGCATGTCGTCGAACCCCCTGGTCGACTACCACATCCTGTACGCCGCGATGCTCATCGCACTCGCTGTCGGTCATGCCGGTCGTGTGTGGGGACTGGGCCGTGGCTGGGAGCGCGTGGCGATCGTGCGCGACAACCGCTGGCTGAGCTGAGAGGTCGAGGGGCATGCGGCACAGCGAGATCGGCTCCGTGATGACGGGCGACGTCGCTCGTGCACCGGCGGGGAGCGAACGGCCCGCAGTTCATGCCGTGTTCCGGGGATGGACGGCTGCCTGCGGCGCAGCCGGAGGCCAACCGGTCCCCCATCGCGTTCGCCTCGGCCTGGAGACAGGTGGGCCATACGGGGAGGGCCATACGGCCCTGGAGGCAGGCCGGTTGGCCGGTCGTGGGTTCGGCGAGGGTGCGTAGCGTGAAGCTGTCCGACCACAGCGGGGTCGGGCGGGAGAGCGACGGCCTGCGCGGCCGGGTGGCCGAGGCGGTGAGTGCCTCGGCCACGTCACTCGGATTCCCGCCCGCGCTGCGCATCGAGGGGCTCGTCGAGACGGATGTCCCCGGCGACATCGCCGACCATGCGGTCGCGGTGCTCGGCGAGGCGCTCAGCAACGCGGCCCGGCACTCCGGAGCACGGGCGGTGGACGTCCGGCTTCAGTGCGCCAGGGGCGAGCTGACGCTCACGGTGACGGACGACGGCTGCGGGATGCCGGGTGACGTCGGACGCAGCGGGCTGAAGAACATCAAGGAGCGGGCCGTCACCCTCGGCGGGACCATGTCACTGGGTGAACGGCCGGAGGGCGGCGGAACGCGGCTGGTGTGGCGGGTTCCCGTGAGTGCGGACGGTCCCGCGGACGGAGGCTGACCGCAGAAGGCCGCAGTAGGCCGCAGTCCCGCCGGCCCGGACGGCGGGGCGGGGTGGGGTGGGGCGAAGCGGGGCGGGGCAGAGCAGCGCGGACTCATCGCGTCGAGCGGTCGGGGGAGGCGGGCTGGTCGAGATGGCTGGCCAGGACCGCCGCCTGGACGCGGCGCTGGACGCCGAGTTTGGCCAGCAGCCGCGAGATGTGGTTTTTCACCGTCTTCTCGGACAGGTAGAGCTTCCTGCCGATCTCACGGTTGGTGAGCCCGTCCCCGATCAGCGCGAGGATGTCCCGCTCGCGGGGGGACAGGCCGGCGAGCTCGGGTGCGGGTGCCGGCTGGTCGGTGGGGTCCGCGCGCAGGGAGCGCATCAGGCGGGCGGTCGTCGTCGGATCCAGCATCGACTGGCCGGAAGCGACGGTGCGGACCGCCGCGACCAGGTCGGACCCCCTGATCTGTTTGAGCACATAGCCCGCCGCCCCCGCCATGATCGCGTCGAGCAGGGCTTCCTCCTCGTCGAAGGAGGTCAGCATCAGACAGGCCAGCTCCGGCATCCGGCTGCGCAGCTCACGGCAGACACTGATCCCGTCACCGTCCGGCAGGCGTACGTCGAGGACGGCCACGTCCGGGCGCAGCGCCGGCCCGCGCACCAGCGCGTGCTCGACGCTGTCCGCGTCGCCGACCACCGAGATGTCCGGCTCGGAGTCCAGCAGGTCGGTGAGACCGCGTCGTACGACCTCGTGGTCGTCCAGCAGGAAGACCCGGATCGGGTTCTGTTCCGTGAAGGTACGTGCCTCGGCCATGACGACCCCTCGCTCGCTGGTGCACCTCGGACCACATGCCGACTGTGATGACGATCCTCACCCGTGTGAACCGCACGCACCAGGGCCGACCGGGCCAACCCGACGACGACCGTCGGTCGGCCGGACCGGACCGGGCCGGACCGGACCGGGCCGGACCGGGCCGGGCCGGGCCGGGTGGCATGGGCATGGGCATGGGTATGGGTATGGCCGATCCTCGTGCCGCGACGTGCGGGAGGCCCGCCGAGCCGTGCACGGCACGTGCGGAAGGCCCGCCGAGCCGTGCATGGCTCGGCGGCATCGGGGCCTCCTCGGCTCCCGTGGACTCGGCGGCGTCGCCGGGTTCCTGATGGGGTCGGTGTCGCAGCGGGTCGCCGCCAGGGCACCCCGTCCCGTGGTGCTGGTGAGAGTGGGCGGCAGCACCGCCGCCGAGCACTTCTCCGCACCGGACGGCATCTCCCCGGACGAGATACCGGGGATCCCGTACCGCGATGTCGTCCTCGGTCTCGGGCGTCGCTGTTCTTCGGGAGCATGTCCGCCGGCTCCGGGCGGAGCCGTTCCAGCGTGCCCCGTGGCCCCCCGGTCCCTTCTTGGACCAGGGTTTCGATGTGGACGTCTGCCGGTGCCTCGGACAGGCGGCGGATGAGGCGTTTGGCCCAGGTCAACGGGTAGCCCTGCGCGGGTGCGGGGATCTCGACGGAGTTGCGGAGTCTGCCGGTGCGCAGGTCGGCGCTGATCGCCAGAATCAACGGACGCGGGCCCGCCGGACTGTCCGGACTGTGCGGTGCCGAAGGGGGAGCGGCCCCGGACGCTCCTCGGCTCGCCGCCGGCGCAGTGGGGGTCACAGCGGGGACCGGCCAGCTGGCCCCTGGCCTGTTCTCAGCCGGGCGTGCCGGGTGTGCCGGGCGTGCCGGACGCCGTGGTGCGTCCGCGGGTCCCGGTCTCCGCGGGGGTGCCCCCGGTGGTGCCGGGGGCGAGACCGCAGGTGCCGGACCGCGATGCCCCGTCCTGCCCTCTCAGCTCGACGACGACCTGGCCGTCGGCGTCCTGACTGTAGGCGATCGTGCAGGTCAGCTGGCGTAGGGCGGTGCTGTCCAGGCCCGTCAGGGCAAAGGGCAGGCGGGTCGTGACCCGGCCGCCCGGGGAGGGCTCGACCTCGACGTTCCGGCCGGGGCGGGCGGCGGGCAGGGAGGTGCTCAGGCCGGCGGCCCGGTCTTCCTTCCGCGGGCCGGCGAGCAACGCCGCGACGACCTTCTCCGTCGGCACCGGTCCCGCCGTGTCGCCGAGGTTCTGGTCTTCGGAGCCCGCCTCGACGTATCCGTCGCCGAACACGGACGAGGAGGCGGTCGTCCGGATCACCGGGCTCAGCCCTCCGTCGGGAGCACGGAAGAAGAGCAGCATGTCGTGGTCGCGGTCGAGGAAGGCCTGGACGCTGGCGGGACCGCCCGCCTCGATGACGTCGGTCTCCTGGATGCCGCAGCCGCCGAGCAGCGGTACGGCGGTCACGACGGCGACGGCCGCCGCACGCCGGCGCGTCCGCGCACGCCTCATCCGCCGGCCTCCTCCGTGTGCAGCGGTATCTCGACGGTGAAGACGGCACCGCCGCCGGGCCGGTTCCCCGCGCGGATCGTTCCGCCGTGCAGCTTCACGTTCTCCAGGGTGATCGCCAGTCCCAGGCCACTGCCCGCCGAGCGGGTGCGGGCCGCGTCGGCCTTGTAGAAGCGGTCGAAGATGTGCGGGAGCGACGCGGGGCGGATGCCGGGCCCGCTGTCCACGACCTCGGTGATCAGCACGGGCGTTCCCGCGGGGGGTGTCTCGGTGCGCAGGCTCACCGTGACGGGCACGCCGCCGTGCCGCAGGGCGTTGCCGACGAGGTTGGCGATCACGACGTCGAAGCGGCGCGGGTCGAGCCGGGCCCGGATGCCGTCGGGGAGTGCGGTGCGGACCCGGTCGTCGGTCCAGTGCCGGTTGTGGAGGGTTTTGCGGATGGCCTCGGCCACGTCGACCTCGTCGGCGTTCAGTTCGGCCGCGCGGGCGTCGAAGCGGGAGATCTCCATCAGGTCCTCGACGAGCACCGCGAGTTTTCCGGTCTCCGCGCTGACCAGCCGGACCGCCCGGGCGGTGTCGGTGTCCAGGCCGTCGGCGTCCTCGTCGAGGACCTCGGTGACGGCGAGCATTCCGGCGAGGGGGGTGCGCAGTTCGTGCGAGACGTCGGAGGCGAAGCGGCGGGCGCGTTCCTCGGCCTCGCGCAGTTCCCGTACGGAACGCTCCAGTTGGCCCGTCGACTCGTTGAAGGTACGCGCCAGGTCCGCCAGTTCGTCGCTGCCGCGCACCCGGATCCGGGTGTCGAGTCTGCCGCTGCCCATGCTCCGGGCCGCCTGGCGCAGTTCCCGCACCGGGCGCAGCACACTGCGGGCGGCGATCAGACCGGGTACCAGCGCGACGGCGAGGCCGGGCAGGGCGCCGTCCCGGGCGGCCGTGAGGAGGGCGTCGACGTTGACCTGCTCGTCGGTCATCCGCATGACGGCGTACAGGACGAGTCCGCTGGGCAGCACGCTGGACGGGCTCGCCTTGAAGACGGTGGGCATGGCGATGGTCAGGTAGGGGACGCCGTCCTTGACGACCCGCTCGAAGCTGGCGTGGGGGTTGGCCCGTGCGGCGCGGCGCAGTCCGGGTGTGATGACGGTGGAGACGGGGTTCTCGCCCGAGGAGGCGCGGAGCGAACCGTACTCGGCGAACACCACCCAGGGGTGTGGCTTGCCCTTGCGGGCGATGTCCCGCAGGACTTCCTCCAGGTCCTGCCCTCCTTGTACGGGCAGCCCGAAGGCCGTCTGCTGTACGTGGTCGCGGAACGACGTGACCGCCGTGTCCTGGGCGGTCTCCAGCAGCGAGTTGCGGGCCTCGCGGTAGGTCAGCGCGGCCGTCGTGCCGGCGCTGACGCCGGCCACCAGCAGGAAGGCGAGCAACAGCCGCGCCCGCAGTCCGAACGCCCTGACCCGCGACCGCCCGCCGGTGGCCCGAGCGCCCTGTCCTTCGTCCTTGCCGCGGCGCGGCCGGCCGCGAAGGGTGCCGAGCAGGGGGCCGAGCAGCGGGCCGGGACGAGAGCCGGGACGCGGGCCGGTGATCACAGCGGTCCGAAGCGGTAGCCGAAGCCCCGAAGTGTCTGGACGTAGCGGGGGCTGCCGGCCTCGTCCTCGATCTTGCCGCGCAGCCGGGCGACGCATGCGTCGACCAGTCGGGCGTCGGCGTGGAAGCTGTGCTCCCAGACGTGCTCCAGCAGTTGCTGTCTGCTGAACACCTGCTCAGGGGCGGCGCAGAGATGCAGCAGGAGCTTGAGTTCGGAGGGAGCGAGCGCGAGCGGCCGGCCTGCTTTGGTGACGGTCAGTCCGGCCCGGTCGACGGTGAGTTCGCCGTGGACCTCGATGGCCGGGCGGCCCGGGCCGCTGTCGTCCAGGCGGCGCAGTACGGCACGGATCCGGGCCTCGATCACCTCGGGGCGGGCGGGCTTGACGATGTAGTCGTCCGCACCGGCTTCCAGGCCGATGACCACGTCGAAGTCGTCGCCGCGCGCGGTGAGCATGATGATCGGCAGCTGGCTGTGCTCGCGGACCTGCCGGCAGACCTGTACGCCGTTCATCCCGGGCAGCATCAGGTCCAGCAGCAGCAGGTCGGGGCGGAACCCGGCCAGCGCGGCGAGGCCGGCCTCGCCGGTCGCGGCCGCCCGTACCTCGTGGCCTCGGCGGCGCAGACCGATCTCGACCCCCTCCCGTACGGAAGGGTCGTCCTCGATGAGGAGCACGCGGGGCATCGGCGGTTCTCCCTCGGTGGTGGTGTCAGGTCCGGTTCCGTCGCCGGCGTACGCCGACGAGCAGCGCGTCGAGTTCGGCGAGTCTCAGCGGACGGGCGAGCAGGGCGAAGGTGAGGACGACGACGGCCGCCCCGGCAGTTGCGGCGGCCAGGGCGCCGGCGCCTGCCGCGCCTCGGACCGCGAGGTGGCCCAGCGTGCGCGGGCAGATCCTCCGCCTCCGCCAGCGTCACCACTCGCACGCCACCTCCCACCTGCTCCTTCCCGAGGACCCCACGCTGCTGGTCGGCGACGGGCCGC
>NZ_JBSFTY010000125.1:0-19726 GCF_053591515.1 Streptomyces sp. NPDC003011 | reverse complement strand
TGCGCGGCCGGGTGGCCCCCCCGCGCCCCCCCGCCCCGCCGGCCCGGGCGCCCCCCCCCCGGGTCCGCCCCCCCCCCCGCCCCGGGCCGGTCGGGCCCTCTCCGCGTGCCGTGCCGTTCTCGACGTGGTGGCACTACCGGGCAAGACGGGCGCATACGGTCTTGCCACCGGAGGCCCGGCGGGTGACCGCGGTGGCGCGGGCCAGATGGTTGACCATGAGCCAGCCGAATCCCCCGGTGCCGCAGCACAGGTCAGGGGTGCGCATGTGCGGCGCCTGCGAGACGGGGTCGTGGACGGCCACCTCGATGGTGTCCGGGCGGGCCGTCAGTTCCAGTGTGCAGGTGCCCCCGCCGTGACGCAGGGCATTGGTGACGAGCTCGGACACGACCAGGACCACGGTGTCCGCGGCGTCCGGGGCGACGGCCGGCTGCCGCAGGTCTTCGAGGAAGCCCCGTGCGGTATCGCGTGCGTCGGCAACGGCCGCGAGGGAACGGACCGTTGTGGCGTTGGCGGTCATCGTGTTCATCAGGGTCACCCTGGTCTCTGGATCGTCCATGCCCGGCCCTTGCCTACCCGACCCCTGTGCCCCGTCCGTCGCCCCGCCAACCGGCCTACCGGCTAGCTGGCCGACCGGCCAACCCGCCAGAGCCGCTGTGCTTGCCGGAGGGGACAGGGCAGCACAGCGGACGCGCCGCGCCGGTCGGCGGCTGCACCGGAAGCCCGGATGCCGGCTGTGCGTCTCACCCCGGACGTCTGACCTCGCGTTGCGGTCCGGCCCCCGGCACCGCAGACAGGGCGAGGGGAGACCTCATCACCGGGCACACCAAAATCTATGCTCGCTGGAGTAGACATTGGGCACTCATGTCATTATGGTTTCTCTCGTAGTCGAGATCGAGCGAGGCCCGGCAGACACGAACTGCCGGGCAGCAGTACACGTATGACGGTGCGGTGGTGGAGTTTCGAAGCCAGGTTGTCGCACGACGGCGACGGGACTGACGACCGGACCGGGTGGCCCGCAGTGATCAGGGGCCGCCATGAGCAGGACCGTAGTTGACGCGGTTGACGCAATGGCAGTACCAGCAGTATCAGCAGTACGAGCAGTATCAGCAGTGCGCAGTTCCCGTTTGGCAAGTGACTGGTTCAGAGGGAAAGAACGGAGGCCGACGCCATCAGGATCGCCCGGGCGGAGAGCCTGAGCCCGGGTGCCGCAGGACATCGATAGGCAGGTGGTCTCCGGTCACGCATCCGCGATCCCCGCACCCCCGTCGGCATACCGGGCGGCTGTGCGGAAACAGAAGGCCGGTGCAGTACTAGGACCGGCAGATGGTGTTGCAGTTCCTTCGGGGCCCTGGTGCCGTACGGCACCAGGGCCCCTCCGCGTTCCACGGAGACGTGAGATGAACAGGCGGGGGCGGGACTGCGGGGAGAGCACCGGGCCGACCGTGCCGCCGGAGTGAACGCGCCTGCTTCAGTACGTGGCGAGGGAGATGGCGATGTAGTGCGCGGTGAAGGCTGCCACCGTCAGGGCGTGGAACACCTCGTGGAAGCCGAACCAGCGGGGTGAGGGGTCGGGGCGTTGGACGGCGTATACCACCGCGCCCGCGCTGTAGAGGAGACCGCCGGTCACGATCAGGGTGAGGACGGCCGCTCCGCCGGTGTGCAGGAAGTCGGGCAGGTATCGCACAGGTGCCCACCCCAGGGCCAGGTAACAGGGGGTGTAGAGCCAGCGGGGAGCCTTGACCCACAGGACACGGAAGGCGATGCCGGCCAGCGCGCCCGTCCACACGATCCACAGCAGCAGGGTTCGCTGGTGAGGAGGGAGCAGGAGCACGGCCAGGGGGGTGCACGTGCCGGCGATGATCAGGAAGATGTTGGCGTGGTCGAGGCGGCGCAGAACGGCCTCGCCCAGTGTCCCCCAGGTGCCCAGGTGGTAGATCGCGCTCGTCCCGAACAGCAGCCAGGCGGTGACGGAGTACACGGTGCAGGCCAGGGCCGCCTGCTCGGTCCGGGCCAGACAGATCAGGACGATGCCCGCACTCAGCGAGGCGGGGACCATCGCGGCGTGGAGCCAGCCACGCAGCTTCGGCTTGACCGGCTCGACCAGGTCGGCCGCGAACTCGACCAGGTCCGCGACAGGGTGAGGGGCCTCCCCGGCATGGCCATGGTGCCGTTCGCGGGGGAGACCGGCTGAAGCGTCCCCCTCTCCTGTCACCGGCGAGGCGGAAACGCTTGCGCCGTCGGCGTCGTCGCGGGACACGACTCCCCTTCCTGTCTCGGGCTTCTGGGCATCATCGGCAACCATCTGATCATGCTAGGAGCCTGTGGGTTCGAGTCCCACAGGGCCTACGGACAGCCCCCACGTTCCAGGTCCCACGTCCCACGTCAGAAGGACCGACACGTGGCTCGGCACGTTCCCGGGGGCCCGGGGGCCCGGGCCCCCGGGAGGACGAGGGCGCGCGGGGCGGGTCGGTGTGGTCGGTACGATCCGTCTACGTAATCAGGAGGGGGGACGTCCATGGTGGCGTTCAGCGTGCGGCCGGACATCGATGCGGCGGCAGCGAAGCTGTCCAGTTCTTTCGGGGCGAAGCGTGAGATTCAGCGGCTGCCCGAGGTGCTGTGGGAGGGCGAGACGGTCGAACTGCTCGCCACGGGGGTGTACGGCAAGGGCAACGGTCTGCTGGCGATGACGGATCAGCGGCTGGTCTTCTACTTCCACGGGGTGATGTCCCAGAAGGTGGAGGACTTCCCGTACGGCCGGATCACCTCTGTGCAGTGGGCGGGCGGTGTACTGATGGGGACACTGACGGTCTTCTCCGCGGGCAGCAAGGCCGAGATCAAGCAGGTGCCGAAGGATCAGGGGACGGCGCTGGCTGACGCGCTGCGGCAGCGGATCTCGGGCGTGCCTGCGGCGCATGCCGCTGCCCCCGCTGCTGCTGCCCCTGCTCCATCTCCTGCTCCGTCCGCTGTTCCCGCCGCGCCGGCTGCTCCGGCCTCTGGCGGGCAGGACGTGGCCTCCCGTCTGCAGACCCTGGAACAGCTCCGGGCACAGGGCTTGATCTCGGACGAGGAGTACGCCCAGCGGCGCACGCGGATCCTGGACAGCCTGTAGGACTCCGGACGTAATGAAGCCCCGGCCGGGGGACCGGGCCGGGGCTTCGTCACGACTCGACGCCGTGGCGCGGCAGTTGAGAGGCCAGCCGCTCGGGCCACGCTTCATCTCGTCGTGGCCGCGGCGATGGCCCTTGGCGATGAACACCCGCGCCATCAGCCGGCGGGACGTCCCGTCAGTTCCGCGAGTTCCGCCAGCGGGAGTGTGTGCTGGGTCTGGAGGACCTTCGCGCGCAGGTACCGGACGTTGTGCGCGGTCTGGAAGACGCCGGTGGGGACGCGGTCGCGGACCTGGATCCCGAGGTCGCGCAACTGCCCTGCCTTGTCCGGGTTGTTGGAGAGCAGGTCGAGGGTCGTGATCCCGAGGGCGGCCAGCATCTGGGCGGCGGCCGTGTAGTCGCGGGCGTCCTCGGGCAGGCCCAGCGCGGTGTTGGCGGCGTACGTGTCGAGGCCCTGGTCCTGGAGGGCGTACGCGTCCAGCTTGTTGTAGAGGCCTATGCCGCGGCCCTCCTGGCGGAGGTAGAGCAGGACGCCGCCGTGGTCGGCGATGCGCTCGACCGCCTCGCGCAGCTGCGGGCCGCAGTCGCAGCGGGCCGAGCCGAAGACGTCGCCGGTCAGGCACTCGGAGTGCAGCCGGACGAGTGGGGCGGTACCGGGGGGCGGGTCGCCGAGGACGACGGCCACGTGTTCCTGGCCGTCGGCCAGGCCGTGGAAGGTGACCAGTTCGGCGTCGACGCCGTAGCCGTCGTGGAAGCGCAGCGGTACCCGGACGCGGGAGCGGGGGGCGGCGGCGGGGAAGTCGGGCATGCGGGTTCTCCCGGGTCCGGGGATCAGGTCTGCGCGGTGGTGCGAGCGCGAGTGCGAGCGCGGGTGCGCTGTGGTGCGGGTGCGCTGTGGTGCGGACGCACGGTGGTGCGTCCGCGCCGGGCCGGCGGATCTGATTCAGATTTGAAGCAGATCCATGGCTACGGACCCTACCTCATGCTTTAAATTTGAAGCAACGGGTGTGTGGTGCGGCTCACGAACAGGACGGGGACGACCTGCGGCGCCACGGAACCTCGTCGGCCGCCGGGCGCTCGCCGTCACCCTCCAGGGCCTGTGCGACCCCCGTGCAGATCTGCTCCAGCTGCTCCACCTGCTCCTCGGTGAGGTGGTCGAACAGTGCCGTCCGTACGGTCTCGACGTGCCCCGGAGCCGTCCGCCGCAGTACGGCCATGCCGTCGTCGGTGAGTACGGCGACGGTCCCCCGCTTGTCCCACCGGCAGTCCTCGCGCCGCAGCAGGCCGTCCTTCTCCAGGCGGGTCACCGCGTACGTCAGCCGGCTGCGGGTGATCTTCAGCTTCTCCGCGAGATCGGTCATGCGCAGCCGGTGCTCCGGCATCTCGGAGAGGTGGGTCAGGATGGAGTAGTAGAGGTGCGGCATGCCGGCCTCCTGCTGGAGCTGCCGGTCGATCGCGTCCTCCAGAAGAAGCGTCGCGGCGAGGTACGCGCGCCAGGCGCGCTGCTCCTTCGGGGTGAGCCAGCGAGTCGTCATACCGCCAGTGTAGGTTTGTTTCAAACTTGAACCAAGACCGTCCACGTCACACGCCGGGGAGCGCCACCGATGCCCCACCCCTACGTCCTTCTCTCCGCCGCCGTCTCCCTCGACGGCTACCTGGACGACACCGGTCCCGAACGCCTGCTGCTCTCCAGCCCGGCCGACTTCGACCGGGTCGACGAGGTGCGGGCGTCCGTGGACGCGATCCTGGTCGGCGCGGGGACCATCCGCGCCGACAATCCGCGGCTGCTGGTCAACTCGGCGTCGCGGCGGGCCGCGCGGGTGGCCGCGGGCCGGCCGGAGTATCCGCTGAAGGTGACGGTCAGCGGCTCCGGCGAGCTCGACCCGGCCGCGCGGTTCTGGCACACGGGCGGGGAGAAGGTCGTCTTCTCGACGGAGAAGGGCGCGGAGCGGGCGCGGGCCCTGGAGCTCGCCGCGGAGGTCGTCCCGCTGGGGCCCGAACTCGACTGGCGGCTGCTGCTGGAGCACCTGCACGACGTGCGGGGCGTCCGGCGCCTGATGGTCGAGGGCGGCGGGCAGATCCACACCCAGCTGCTGCGGCAGGGGCTCGCGGACGAGGTCCAGCTGGTGCTGGCCCCGCTGTTCGTCGGCGACCCGGAGGCGCCCCGGCTGTTCGGGCCGGGGCCCTACCAGGGCGGACGCCTGCGACTGGTGGAGACGCGGCCCATCGGTGACGTCGTCCTCATGCGTTACGAGCCCACGGCGCCCGGCACCGGCGCCCTTCCCTCCGCCGCCGACCGGCACTGGCTGGCTCTCGCCTGCGAGCTGGCGGACCGGTGCCCGCCCTCCGGGACGGCGTTCAGTGTGGGCGCGGTGGTGGTGGCGGCCGACGGCACGGAACTCGCGCGCGGGTACTCGCGGGAGGGGGGTGACCCGGTCGTGCACGCGGAGGAGGCGGCGCTGGCGAAGATCGACGCGGGGGATCCCCGGCTGGGGTCCGCGACGGTGTACAGCAGCCTGGAACCGTGCGCGCGACGGGCGTCACGGCCGGCGCCGTGTGCGCGGCTGATTCTGTCGGCGGGAGTGCGGCGGGTGGTGACGGCCTGGCGGGAGCCGGACACGTTCGTGTCCGGGGCGGACGGGAGTGGGGTGTTGGCGCGGGAGGGGGCGGATGTGGTCGTCCTGACGGAGTACGAGGAGCGGGCAAAGGGACCGAACCGGCATGTGCTGGGGTGAGGGCGGGGGTGGGGGCGGGGTGTCTGCGGCGGCCTGTGCGGGAGCGCCGTGGCGCGGGTAGTGCGTCCGGTCGTGTCGTGGGCCGGGGCCGCGCCGGCGGGTGTCCGTCCTCGGTCCGGCGCGGAATCGGCGCCTCAGCAACTGGCGGGTGCTGACGCGCCATCCGCTGCGGGCCGGCACCCCCGGCACCCCCGGCACCCCCGGCACGTCAACCTCTCGGCGCGGCGGTCGAGGGGCAGTCCCAGCCTGTCCGGCGTTTGGGGACGAGGCCCCTTCAGGGCCGGAGCGGGGTCCTGGGGCGGCAGCCCCCGGAACGGGTGGGCCGATCGGCGCAACAGGATCTGCGGGCCGGCCTCCCGGAGGGTGACGCTGCGAGGGAACCCCCGCCGCACGGACCCCACGGAGGTGCCCATGAGGTCAGCCCGACGACACGCGGTGACTCTCCTGTCCGTCACCCTCCTCGCCGCCCTCCTCACCTCCTGCGGAGCGAGAGGCCCGCACCCCCGGGCCATGGCCCGCGCCCTCCCCGCGGACGCCGATTTCACCCACCCCGGCGTCCTGGTCAGCAGCACCCAGCTGGACGTCGTACGGAAGAACGTCACCGCGGGAAAGCAGCCCTGGCTGCGGGCCTACCTCGACATGCGGGACAGCGCGTACGGGGCCTACCGGTACCGTGCCGAGCCGTACGCCACCGTCGTCTGCCCCACCGGCGGCGAGGCCGGCCCCGGCTGTGCCGAGGAGCGCGAGGACGCCCTGGCCGCCTACACGCAGGCCCTGCTGTTCGGTATCACCGGCAGGCAGCGGCACGCGGTCAAGGCCAGGGAGATCATGGACGCCTGGTCGGCGCGGCTGAGGCGGCACACGGGGGAGAACGCGGGGCTCCAGGCCGGGTGGACGGGATCGACCTGGGCGCGGGCCGCCGAACTCGTGCGGCACACGCCGGGGGCCGGGTGGCCGGCTGATCGCGTACGGCGGTTCGAGGACATGCTGCGCACCGCCCATCTTCCCGAAGTGGCCAAGAAGGTCCCGGAGTTCAACGGCTACTGGGACCTCGTGACGACGGACGCGGCCATCGGCATCGCCGTCTTCCTCGACGACCACAAGACCTTCGACCAGGCCCTGGAACGCTTCCGCGAGCGCGTGCCCGCGTACTTCTATCTGAAGAAGGACGGCGGTGTGCCGCTCACCCCGCGCGGGTCCGGCGTCGACACCCGGCGCAAGCTGACGACGTACTGGTTCGGGCAGACGACGTACAAGAACGGCGTCTCGCAGGAGACCTGCCGCGACTTCCGGCACGTCGGGTACGCGCTGGCCGCCACCGCGCACATCGCCGAGACCGCCTGGCACCAGGGCGTCGACCTGTACGGCGAGGTGAAGGACCGGCTGAAGGCCGCGCTCTCCTTCCACTCCCGCCACCAGGCGGGGGAGTCCGCCCCGGCGTGGCTGTGCGGCGGCACGGTGGAGCGGAACCTGGGGCCCGACCTGGAGGTCGCCCTCAACCACCTGGAGGACCGGCTGGAGATTCCCGTCCCGGCCGCGCGCAAGCTCGCCGAGGAGACCCGGCCGGCCGGCACCGACGACCTGTTCGTCGCCTGGGAGACCCTCACGCACGCGGGCAACCCGGCCACCTGAGACGGGGCCGCGGGAACCGATGCGACATCTGTCCTGCGTATGGCGTACACTGAAGTCACAACGACGCGGGGTGGAGCAGCTCGGTAGCTCGCTGGGCTCATAACCCAGAGGTCGCAGGTTCAAATCCTGTCCCCGCTACTGAAGGCCGAGGGCCGGAATCCGAAAGGGTTCCGGCCCTCGGTGCGTGGGGGGTGCTCTCCCGTCATCCGGTCGTCATCCGGTCGGCCCTCACCGCTCGCCCGCCGCCCCCGCCGAGGGAACTCTGGACGGGCGGGACGGTGACCGGAGCGGACGTACGCGGTGGGAGACGAGCGGTGCGGCCTGGGAACGTGGCGGGGGAAGGGCCGTACGCCGGAGCCGGCGCGCGTGAGGGGCGGCGGCTGTCGAAGCTGCGGGTGCTGCTTCAGGTCCTCCCCGCCCTGCTGATCGTCGGCGGCGTCCTCTACGACCTCCTCACCCCCCGGCGTTTCACCGCGATCCCCTTCTTCACGGCCGCCCCGCTCGTCGCCGCGCCGGTCTACTCGCTGTGCGGCACCGCCGTCATCGGGGGCGTGGCCCTGATCGCCGCGTACGCGGTCCACGCCAGGTCCGGCTTCGGCCTGGACGCGGACACCGTCACCGAGGTGGTGACGGTCGCCACCGTCGCCGTCCTGGCCGCCGTCATCAACCGGGTCGTCCGCCGGGGCGACCAGCGGCTCGCCTCCGCCCGCGAGATCGCCGAGGCGGCCCAGCGCGCGGTGCTGCCGGAGCCCGCCGCGCGGATCGGCGGTTTCGACATCGCCGCCCGGTACGAGGCGGCCCAGGCGGACGCCTCCATCGGGGGTGACCTGTATGCCGTACAGGACAGTCCGCACGGTGTCCGGCTGGTCGTCGGGGACGTCCGCGGCAAGGGGATGGGCGCGGTGGCGGCCGTCGCCATCGTGATCGGGGCCTTCCGGGAGGCCGCCGAGCAGGAGGCGACGCTGGAGGCGGTCGCCGGACGGCTGGAGCGGGCGCTGACGCGGGAGGCCGCGCGGCGGGACGGCGTCGAGGCCGTCGAGGGGTTCACGACGGTCGTGCTCGCCGAACTCCCGCACGGGGAGGGGGTGGTGCGGATCCTCAACCGCGGGCATCCGCCGCCGCTGCTGCTGTACGCCGACGGCGGTGTACGGCCGTTGCCGGCCCGCGAGCCCGCGCTGCCGCTCGGCATGAGCGAGCTGGGCAGCCGGCCCGACCGGGCCGAGGAGGCGGTCCTCCCGAGGGGAGCCACCCTGCTCGTGCACACCGACGGGCTGTCCGAGGCGCGGGACGAGCACGGTGTGTTCTACGACCCGCAGGAGCGGCTCGCCGGGCGGGTCTTCCGTGACCCGGGCGCGCTCCTGCGCACCCTCGCCGAGGAGGCGCGCCGGCACTCCGGGGGCGGCATGACGGACGACATGGCGCTGCTCGCCGTACGGCGGCCGTGACCGTTGTCACCACGGGTGACCAGGTGAGTGCCCTGCGCTGAAGAACTGACGCCTCGTCAGTACTCGTGTGATGTGCGAGGCATGGCCAACTCGCCCGTTTTTCGCCGATCGTGGGGTGTTGGTCCAGCGGATCATCGTTAATGATCAAGCGGAACAGCTTGGAATAGAGGCCCCGCGTCTATTAACGTTCGATAACGCAGCGCGGTCGTCCCAGCCGTCACAAGAGACGGCTCCGTGCGCACGCGCCGAATCCCGCGAGGGAACCGGGGAACCACTACTTGGGGTGAATCACGCGTAGACCGCCGTGTCCGCACGGCTGGTATACGCGCGTAGGAGACCTTCCTGCTCCGAACCCGTCAGCTAACCCGGTAGGCGAGAAGGAAGGAAAGGAGCACGCCCACGTGGCGTCCAACCGGCCTGCCCCAGAAGCCCCGTTCGTGCCGAGCCAGCGCGACAGCGAGACCTTCGGCTACGGCGAGTACCGCACCGACGAGGGCCCCTGGACGGAGTGGAACCCCACCGAGGAGTCCATCCGTCCGGTACGCGGCCGGCACCGTGTCGCCAAGCAGCGCGGCGGACTCGCCCGCAGCTCCACCGTTCTCGGCGTCGGTGTCATAGCCGCCGTCGGCGCGGGCGGCATGGCCAGCGCCAACACCGGCAAGCCGCCGGTGTCCATCTCGCTGCCCGACCTGCCCTCCGTGGGTTCCCTCATCTCGGACGACGACACCTCCGAGACCGCGGAGAACACCGCGACCGCGCTCAGCACCGTCGGCACGGCCTCCGTGGAGGCCGCGCAGGGCACCGAGAACGCCGGCGAGGTGCTGCGCTCCCGGATCCTCGCCCAGGCCGAGCAGCAGCAGGACCAGATCGAGAGCAAGGCCGTCGCCGACGCGGTGGCCGCCGCCGAGAAGCAGGCCGCCGAGGCCGTCGCCAAGGCGGAGAAGGAGGCCGAGGCCAAGGCCGCCGCCGCGAAGCAGCAGGCGAAGGAGGAGGCCGAGAAGAAGGCTGAGGCCGAGCGTCTCGCCGCGCTGGCCAAGCAGTACGCGCTGCCGACCTCGTCGTACACGATCACCTCCACCTACGGCCAGGCCGGCTCCCTGTGGTCCTCCGGCTACCACACCGGCCTCGACTTCGCCGCGCCGACGGGCACCCTCATCAAGGCGGTCCACACCGGCACGATCACGCAGGCCGGCTGGGACGGGTCGTACGGCTACAAGACCGTCCTCACGCTCGACGACGGCACGGAGATCTGGTACGCCCACCAGTCGTCGATCAACGTCAGCGTCGGTCAGAAGGTCAACACCGGGGACGTCATCGGCCGCGTGGGCGCGACGGGCAACGTGACCGGCGCGCACCTCCACCTGGAGGTCCACGCGGGCGGATCGGCCGGCGGCCTCGACCCGATGGCGTGGCTGCGGAGCAAGGGGCTCAACCCCTGAGGCCCGCGGGCCACTCGGCCGCACGGATGTGACGAGCGCGGGGGCCTTCCGCACAATGAGGGCCTCCGCCGCGGGCGTTGCCGTGCGGCACGACCGCGCACGCCTCGCCACGGCGTCCCGCCCCGGCCACGTCGGCCTCCACCGCACGCACGACGCGAAGACGGAACTGGGGCGTTGACGGACGCGCCGGCCTGCCGGCACCGGTGGGCTACGACCGGTACGGGTTCCAGGCCGGATACGGCACCGCCGGGTACCCCGGATACGCGGGCGCCGCCGGATACCCGTACACCCCGTACACCGGCCACGGCGGCGCGGCCACCGCCACCGGCGGTGCCGTCGCCCGGGCCGCGTGGTCCAGCGCGGGACGCGCCAGGTCCCGCCGCCGCCACAGTTCCTGGAGCAGCTCCCGCTCCCGGACGGCGAAGTCGGCCCCCGCCCGCCCCCGCCGCCCCCGGTGCCGCAGGAAGGCCAGAGAGGTCGCGTACGCCTCGTACTGCGCCACCGCCCGTGCGGCGGAACGCCCGCCGCGCTGTCCGGCGTAGTCGCGGGCCATCCGCCGCGCCCGCATCGACCCGAGCGCGTACGGCTCGGCCGGCGTCAGCCAGCCCGCCACGGTGTAGGCGGGCAGTTCCTCCCGTACGGTCTTCAGCTCGCGCTGCCGCGTCCAGATGACCAGCCAGGTCAGCAGCCCGAACGTGGGCACCATGAAGGCCGCGTACACGGCGAAGAACCCGTACTCGCCCCACGTCGACGAGCCGTTCCAGATCGCGTGCATGCCCATCGCGAGCAGCAGTCCGGACACCGGCAGCAGCAGCCGCCGCACATGCTGGCGTTCCGCCGACAGCGCGGAGACACCGAAGCCGATGCCGGTGAGGACGGTGAACAGCGGGTGCGCGAACGGCGACATGATGATCCGTACGAAGAAGGTCGCCGCGGTGACGGAGGCGATCCCGCCGTCGCCGTTGAGCTGGTCGGTACCGAAGGCGGTGCCGAGGTAGAGGATGTTCTCGGTGAAGGCGAACCCGGTGGCGGTGACCCCGGCTATCACCACCCCGTCGACGATGCCGGTGAACTCCCGGCGCCGGAACAGGAAGACGAGCAGGACGGCGGCGGCCTTGGCCGACTCCTCCACGACCGGCGCTATCACCGTCGCGCCGAGCGTGTCCGCGCTGGAGGGGTCCGCGGTGGCCGCCGCTATCCATCTGGTCGCGAAGCTGTTGGCGACGATCGCTATCAACGCCGCCGCGCAGGCGCCCCAGGCGAAGGCGAACAGCAGGTTGCGCCACGGGCCAGGCTCGACCCGGTCCAGCCACCGGAACGCGGCGACGAGCAACGGCACCGGCAGGACCGCGAGTCCGAGACCGACCAGGAAACCCTCCGTGCCGGTCTGTTCGCGGACCAGGGCGAGGATGACGAGCCCGGAGAGCGCGAGCAGGGCGCTCAGGGCGCCGTGACGCACCCACGTCCGTTGCCACCAGTGCGCGTGCCGCAGTGCGCCGCCGGCGGGATCGCTGGGGTGCGTCGGGTACGGGGGAACGGTGGCCACGGCATTGACCCTAACGATGCGGAGGCGCCCCCCGCAGGAGAGCGGGGTGGGTTCAGGCGCCGGTGGGGGGTTGGTCCTCGAGCGCGGAGACGTGCTCGGTGACGTGCCCGACCACGTGCTCCATGACCTGCTCTACGCGGCGGAAGAGCAGGTCGTTCACGACATGTCCCTTCTCCAGTCCCTGGCCCTCGAAACGGGTCAGCGGCCGGAATGCCGGACGCGGCGCAAAACCGCCGTCGGCCTGGGTGTTCTCGAAGGCGGGGTGCGCGTCGAGCACCTCCAGCATCTGCTCCGCGTACGGCTCCCAGTCGGTCGCGCAGTGCACGGTCGCCCCCGGCCGCAGCCGGGTCGCGGCGAGGTCGAGGAACTCGGGCTGGATCAGCCGCCGCTTGTGGTGCCGCTTCTTGGGCCAGGGGTCCGGGAAGTAGACGCGCAGGCCGTCGAGGGAGGTGGGGGTGAGCATCTCGCGGAGCAGGATGATCGCGTCCCCGTTGCCGACGCGGATGTTGTTCAGCCCTCCCTGGTCGGCGAGGTTGAGCAGATTCCCCTGCCCCGGGGTGTGGACGTCCACGGCGAGGACGTTGGTGTCCGGGTCGGCGGCGGCCATCCGCGCGGTGGCCTCGCCCATCCCGAAGCCGATCTCCAGCACCACCGGGTTGCCGTTGCCGAACAGCTCGCCGAGATCGATGACGCGCTGTCCGTCGATGTCGAGCCCCCACTGGGGCCACAGCCGCTGCAACGCGTCCGCCTGCCCGGCCGTCACCCGGCTCCGCCGTGGCTGGAAACTCCGGATCCGCCGCTCGAAGTGCGACCCGGCGGGATCCGCCTGCGGTCCTTCCGGGAAGCGGGGCTCCCCCTTGGCCCGGGTGCGACCGAGGGCGACACCGGGCCGGGAGGTTTCGGGGGCGTGGTGGAAATCAGACACAGTGCTGCCGATTTTACCTATGCCCGCCCTCCCCCCGACTCGGTCGGCCGAGAAGCGCGGCGCGCCACGATCCCACCCGCTCATCCCGCCCCTTCACCCATGCCGGTCCTTCACCATGCCGGTCCTTCACCCATGCCACCCCGTCACCCCGCCCCGAGCACCCCCAGTGCCCTGCGGGCCACCTCCCGCCCGACCGGCAGGGAAGCCGTCGCCGCAGGTGAAGGCGCGTTCAGCACATGCACCGCCCGCGCCCCCTGCCGTATCAGGAAGTCGTCCACCAGCGTCCCGTCCCGCAGGACCGCCTGCGCCCGCACCCCCGCCGCGCTCGGCACCAGATCCGCCTCCTCGACCGCGGGCAACAACCTCCGCACCGCCTCGACGAACGCCCCCTTGGACACCGACCGCCGCAGCTCCCCCGCCCCGTACCGCCAGTGCCGCCGCGCCATCCGCCAGGAACCCGGCCACCCCAGCGTCGCCCCGAGCTCCCGGGGCCGCACCACACCCCACCCGTACCCCTCGCGGGCCAGCGCCGGCACCGCGTTGGGCCCGATGTGCACCCCGCCGTCGATTCCGCGGGTGAGATGCACGCCGAGGAACGGGAACGCCGGGTCGGGCACCGGATACACCAGCCCCCGCACCAGCTCGGGCCGCGCCAGCGTGTAGTACTCGCCCCGGAACGGCACGATCCGCATCCCCGGCTGGTCCCCGGTCAGCCGCGCGACCTCGTCGCAGTACAGCCCGGCGCAGTTCACCAGCACCCGCCCGCGCACGACGTCCCCGTCCGCCGTGCGCACGGCCACCCCGCGCTCCGGCCGCCGGTCCACCCGTACGACCCGCGCCCCGTACCGGATCTCCGCCCCCGAGGCCTCGGCCAGCTGCCGGGCGACCGCGACGAAGTCGCACACCCCGGTCGTCCCGACGTGTATCGCGGCGAGCCCGCGCACCTCCGGTTCGTACTCCTCGATCTGGGCCGCGCCCAGTTCCCGCACCGGAATGCCGTTCTCCCGGCCGCGCTGCACGAGCGCGTGCAGCCGGGGCAGCTCGGCCCGCTCGGTGGCGACGATCAGCTTGCCGGTGACGGCGTGCGGGATGTCGTACTCCGCGCAGAATTTGATCATCTCGGCGGCGCCCCGCACCGCGTACCGCGCCTTGAGCGAGCCCGGCCGGTAGTAGACGCCGCTGTGGATCACCCCGCTGTTGCGCCCGGTCTGGTGCCGGGCGGGCCCGGACTCCTTCTCCAGCACCGTCACCCGCGTGCCGGGCGCGGCCCGCGTGATCGCGTACGCCGTGGACAGCCCGACGATCCCGCCGCCGACCACGAGCACGTCACAGTCGTAAGCGATCTCCCGCACCTGCACCACCTCCCGGCTTCGATAGTGCACTGCGCCACTGACAATGCCCTCAAACCCGGGAGACCGCGACGCCGGCAGGGGGGCGCGCGGGCGTGACGCCGTACGGCTCCGCCGCGGGGCGCGGTCAGCCGCTCCCCGCCCTCCCGGGCGCGACCATCCCCGCCCACGCCCGGCCGGGCGACATCGGCCGCATCCGCACCCGCAGTCCCGCGACCACAGCACTCCCGCGGACGCGAGGCGCCCCCGATGTCTCTCTAGGCCGGCGTCATGAGAAGCGGCCGTGCCCGCTCCCGCAGCTCCACCACCCGCGGCTCGTCCCCGTACGGCTCCAGCCGGTGGAGCAGATCCTTCACGTACTCGGTGGTGCGCGCCGAGGAGATGCGCCCCGCGACCTCCACCGCCCGCACGCCCTGCTCGCATGCCGCGTCGAGATTGCCGGACTCGAGTTCGGCGACCGCGGAGACCACCAGACGCAGCCCGTGCGACCGCACGAACTCCTCCGTCGGCTTCGACAGCGCCTGCTCGGTGAAACGGCGTACCTGACGCGGTGCCTTCAGGTCGCGGTAGCACTCGGCGGCGTCCGCGGCGAACCGGTCGTAGGAGTAGAAGCCCAGCCAGGACGGGTCGTTGTCACCGTCACGGGACCGCTCCAGCCAGCCCTCCGCCGCCTTCAGGGCGGCGCCGGCCGCCTGGGCGTCACCCGCGCGCGCGTGGGCGCGTGCCTCGACGAGCCGGAAGAAGCTCATGGTGCGGGCGGTCGCCAGGCCCCGGTTGCGTTCCAGCGCGGCCTGGGCCAGGTCGACGCCCTCGTCGCCGAAGCCCCGGTAGGTCGCCTGGAGTGACATGGACGCCAGTACGTACCCTCCCAGGGGTACGTCGGCCGCCGCCCGGGCGAGCCGCAGCGCCTGGATGTAGTACCGCTGCGCGGCCTCCTGCTGACCGGTGTCGAAGGCCATCCATCCGGCCAGGCGGGTGAGTTCGGCGCTGGCGCCGAACAGGGCGCGGCCCACCTCGTCGGTGTACGAGCCGAGCAGCAGGGGCGCGGCCTCCACCCTCAGGCACTCCGGCACCATGGACGAACGCCAGTCGCCGCCTCCGTACTTGGAGTCCCAGCGCCTGGCGTCCTCGGCGGCCTCCCGCAGTTTCTGCACGTCGCTGTGGCCGACTTTGAGCGGTGCGCCGGCGTCCTCGACGGGGTTCACCTCGCGCGCGACCGAACTGTCGGCCGGGGTTATCAGCCACCGTGAGGCGGGCGTCGCGTACGCGCTCACCGCGAACGATCCGGCCAGGGACTGCCAGATGCCGCCGGAGCCGGCCCGGCGCCCGGCGAGGTCGAGCCGGTACAGCTCCGTCGCCGAACGGACCGCCTGTCCGACGTCTCTCGGGAAGGCGAGGCCCACTTCGGGCGCGGGATCCGCGTCCGCCAGGCCGATCTCGTGGAGCGGCACCGGGCGGCCGAGCTTCTGCCCTATCGCGGCGGCGATGAGGTGCGGCGCGGCACCTTGCGGCACCATGCCTTTCGACACCCAGCGCGCCACCGACGTCTTGTCGTAGCGAAGAGTCAACCCGCGTTGAGCGCCAAGATCGTTGACGCGTCGGGCGAGTCCTGCGTTGCTGATTCCCGCGAGGGCGAGAACGGCGCCGAGTTTTTCGTTCGGCCCGCGTTGCTCCCTGGACATTGCGCCACCCCTCGACACAGACGGCTGCCGCGCTGGCATAACCACGCGGCATTCGTAAACCCAGCGTAGTTCGCCGCATCCCAAGCGTTAAGAGGCATTGTTCCGGATGGCGGGATTGTGGTCCGTACTGAAGTGCGGGTCAGCGACGGACGGTTGCGCCGTGCTCCCGCTGTGTGGCCGTGCGCCCGCCCGTGCGCTCTTCTCCGGCCATCGGGGGAGCGCTTCCATGGGCCGTGCGTGGGTCGGCCCGCTGTACTGGATCCAGTGGGCTGGGGGACGCCGCCGCCTACATCCCCGCGGGCGGCGGACCGGCCCGGGGGGCGGGCTCCGTCTCCCGGGCTGCGCGCTCGCCGGGCGGGGGGCGGAGCGTGTACGGAGCGTGCCCAAGTCCGTTCCGTTGCAGCTGATTTGGCTGAAAATCGACCCCTGCTCGCCGGGTGTATCAGCCCTCTCACCACGGCAGTTGAGGGCGCGTAGGGAGTTTTTGGGGAGCGTATCGGGGGCGCATTCGCGTCGCAGTCACCGTATCGGCACTCCTCGTCAGAGTCCGGGTCTCCTTGCCTCGCGCGGCTGTTCGACGCGGCGGGGCGGTCGGCCGGTCCCGGTGGGACAGTATCCGCCGGGGCGCATTCCCCGGAGCGCAAGCGGCACCGCCGCCCCTCCGCCGCGCCTCCTTCATGGCAGCATGGTGCCGAGTTCGTACGGTGCACTGGTTGTCCACAGCCTGTGGAGGCGGCGATGCGGTGGTTGGTGGGATGGAGCAGCACCGCCGCGGGCGCCGCCCGGATCGGCTCAGCCGGCGCGGTCGGGCACGACGGCGAGACCTTGCAGCCGGTGGGCTCCCATCTGTTGTGGGGCGACCCGGATCCGCTGTGGGCGGTCGGCGACTGGCGCCCGGACGAGGTGCGGGTGGTGAAGGCGGACGACCGGACCCGGATCGCCGTCCTCGGTATCTGCGGAGCCTCCGACGAGCAGCTGCGGGTCGGGCTGTTCGCCGCGCGCGGAGGGGCACTTCGGCATCTGACGGCCTGGCCGGGCAGCTACACGGCCGTCGTCCAGGTGGGCCGGCGCATCACCGTCTGCGGTGACCTCGCGGGCGCCCGCCCGGTGTTCTACACCCCCTGGGCCGGCGGCACCGCGTACGCGACGGCCGCGCTGCCCCTCGCCGACCTCATCGAGGCCAACCTCGACTACGGCCACCTCGCCGCCCTGCTCGCCGCCCCCGACGTACCGGCCGCCCTGCACGACTCCACCCCCTACGACGGCGTACGGCGCATTCCGCCGGGGCACGCGCTGATCCTGCGCACCGGGGCGCGCGAGATCGCCGGATACGAGCAGGTGGCCTCCCTCGCCGTGGCGGCACCCTCCGCCGACCCGCACAGCGCGGTCGACGCCGTACGGGACGCGCTCGTCGAAGCGGTGCGTGCCCGGCTGTCGGCGCCCCGGCACGTGCCCGGCGCCGACATAGACCCCGGTCCGGTCCCCGGCATGGGCCCCGCCGAACGGCGGGCCGCGCGCGGGATGCCGGCTCCGGGCATCGGCGCGGACCTCTCCGGCGGCCCCGCCTCGGGCACGCTCGCGCTGCTCGCCGCCGGCCTGCCGGGCATGCCGGGCACCGTGCTGGGCCACGGCACGGGCGCCGGGGAGCGGCTGCTTGCGGTCACCTTCAACGACCTGGCCGTCGGCGGCCGGGAGGCCGAGCTGGAGCGGGCGGGCACGCTCGCCGCCAACCCCCGGCTGCACCACGTGGTGGTGGCCGGCGGCGAGGAGACCCTCCCGTACGCCGAACTGGACGGCCCGCTCACCGACGAACCGGCCGCGAGCCTGGTGACGGCTGCCCGCCACCGCGCCCGCCTCGCCTCCGGCAGCGCGGACCACTTCACCGGCTACGGCGCCCGCCAGGTTCTGGACGCCCACCCGGCCCGCCTCGCGGACCTGCTGATGGACCGCAAACGCCGGCACCTGGTCCGCCCGGTCGCCGCCCTCGCGAAGGCGGACGGCTCGGTCCTGGTCCCCGCGCGCGTGTACGGCGCGGCCCGCCGCCTCGCCCGTACGCCCTACCGCTCCGGCCTCGAAGGCCTCGCCGACCGCCTGATGCGCCGCCGCTTCGAGGAACCCGGGGGTGCCGTGGGGGCGTCACTCGCCGCGCTCACCTGGGCCAGACCGGGCCCCGCGGCGCGCTGGCTCACGGGTGAGGCCCTCGCTGAAGTATCGGTTCGCCTCCAGGGGGCCACCCATCGGTCCGGGGTCGGTCCCGGGCAGCGGCCGGGCGACTTCCGCGCGCGGGCGGCACTCGCCCGGGCCGCGGCGGACCTGCGGATCCTGGAACAGGCCGCCGAGGTCCGCTTCCAGCGCCTGCACGCCCCGTTCCTCGACAACCAGGTCGTGCGCGCCTGCCGCGGCCTCCCGGAGTCGCTGCGGGTCCAGCCGGGGGCCCGGGCGGCCATCCTGCGGACGGTCCTGGAGGGCGCCGGAGTCGCCGAACTGCCGCCCGGCTGGGGCGCCACCTCGCACGCGCCCTCGGCCGCCGCCGCCCGCGCCGGACTGCGGGTGGCCGCGGACTCCCTGATGGACCTCTTCGCCACCCCTCTGCTCGCGCAGGCCGGACTGGTGGAGGCCCGGGTGATCCGCAAGGCCCTGCGCGCGGCGGCGGAGGGCGAGGCCCTGCCACTGGACGGCCTGGCGGACCTGGTGTCCCTGGAACTGTGGCTCGGCCGCCTGATCGCCCGCAGGGGGACCTGCTGGACGGGAACGCCCGCACGCGCGCGTGCCGTTCCGGCCGGGATCACCCCGCAGCGCAACGCGCTGGGCGCGGGAGCCCCCGGCGGCGGGGCGGCGCTGGCCTAGGGAGCGCCCGCCGTTCCTAGGAGCAGGTGAACCTGGACTCCGCCCAGTCCGCGAGCGTCAGGGTGTCGAGATGACTGTGCGGCTCCACCACCAGCCGTACGGTCGCGCGCCCGGCCAGGTTCACGTGGACCGGCACCGCCGCGTTCCCGCCCCCGACCGTGCCGGACCGCCACAGCCGGACCCCGTCGGCGTAGACCGAGAAGCGGACCTTGCCGAGCCCCGCGTTCATGTCGTCGACGCCGACCAGGGCGTCGTAGGCGGTGCAGGCGCGGTTGAGGTCGATGGTGACGGAGGAGTGGCCGTTCACCGTCACACCGTGCGCGTACCGCCTGCCCGCGACCGACACGCCGTACCGCTGCCACACCCAGCTGCTCTCGCCGATCCGCATCTCGGGCTCGTCGGCGTCGCCGGTGACGTCGTACGACAGCTCGCTCCACCGGTGGACGGCCGGCGGGGCAGGCGGCGGAGGCGGGGCGGGAGCAGGGGTGGGGGTGGGTGCCAGCGTCGGGGCCAGCGTCGGCTTCGGTGCGGGGGCGGAGGGCGGCGTGGGGGCCGGGCTGGTGGGAGTGGGCTTCGGGCTGGGCGTGGCGGTGGCCGGGGCGGCCGGTGCCGGTGTGGGCGTGGCGGCCGGGGTGGCCGCCGCCGCGATCACCGGGAGTCCGGGCCCGGGTTCCTTCGCCGGGGGTGCGGGCGTGTTCCTGGCGGGCTCGATCACCGGCGCGGACGCGGGCGGCTTGGCGTCGGGTTTCCTGGGCGGCTCGTCGTTGCCGGCCAGCGCGAGTGCCACCGCGGCGGCCACCGCCACCACACCGGCCGCGATACCGGCCTTGACCGGCGCGCCCAGTCCCTCGGAGGCGGCCGCGCCGCCCCCGGCACCCGCACCGCCGGCGACACCCGCGATGAAGTTGTCCCGCATCCGGTGGTCCTCGAGTTCCACCGTGCGACACTGGCCCTGAAATGCGAGGGCCTCACCGACGACGAGCTGCGCCGGCAGTCGATGCCGCCCTCGACCCTCTCCC
>NZ_JBSFTY010000124.1:0-19803 GCF_053591515.1 Streptomyces sp. NPDC003011 | reverse complement strand
ATGCGATTCCGTGATCCGATTGTGATCCGGTTCTCTTCGGCGCGCGCGTCGGAACGAGATCGACCTCCTGGGCGTCCTGCTCCGTACAGGTCCGGAAAGGCTCTGCGCGGCACGAGGCGTCCGCTCGGGTTCCGTCTGCGTGTCAAGGTTTATGCCGATTTGAACACTTTCCGCAAAGCCTTGGTTCCGCAGAGTGAATAAGGGACCCAATAGCAGATCTCGGCTTGACTCGCCCGGAGCAGCACACTTGTAATTTCACTCGTGTCGTTCAGCCGAAATCGGTAACGGCCGCATCACGGGGACGCGAGTAGACAGACGAGGGGCGCACATGACCGAGACGGTGCAGCAACTGCTGGTCGACGACGCGGACGAGGAACTCGGCTGGCAGGAGCGCGCGCTGTGCGCCCAGACCGACCCCGAGTCCTTCTTCCCCGAGAAGGGCGGCTCCACCCGAGAGGCCAAGAAGGTCTGCCTCGCCTGCGAGGTCCGCTCCGAGTGCCTGGAGTACGCCCTCGCCAACGACGAGCGCTTCGGCATCTGGGGCGGCCTGTCCGAGCGTGAGCGGCGCCGGCTGAAGAAGGCCGCGGTCTGACGGCCCCGGCCTCCGCAGGCCGCCCGGTCCCGCGGGACGAGCGCCGGTACCTGCATCCGTTCACGAGCGGCCCGTCGCAGGTGGGTTATCCACAGGCGGCGGGCCGCCGTCATGCCCAGCCGATAGTGTGGGCGCTCGTCCGAGACGCCTCGCCGCCCTCTCGGGGCACAGGCGTCCACCGCAGTCCACCGAACCGGGGCCCGTACCTCGATGTCCGTGCACAGCCACACGGCAGCCCAGCAAGACACCGCTGCCACACCTGAGTTCCCGCGTCATGTGGTGACCGCGGTCCTCGTCTCCCACGACGGCGCCCGCTGGCTGCCCGACGCGCTTACCGGGCTGCTCGGCCAGGAGCGCCCCGTGCAGTTCGCCGTGGGCGCCGACACCGGCAGCGCGGACGACTCCGCGCAGCTGGTCACCGACGCCCTCGGCGCCGACCGGGTGCTGCACCTGGCCCGGCGCACCGGCTTCGGCCAGGCCGTCGCGGAGGCGGACCGCACCGCCCCCGTGCTCACCCCGGAAGAGCTGCCGTACCTGAAGCGGCCGAGCGGCTGGGACCCCGTCACGCGCACCTGGCGCGACGACGCCTACGACCTGCCCGAGCTCCCGCACGGAGAGCCGGTGCAGTGGCTGTGGCTGCTGCACGACGACTGCGCCCCCGACCCCGACGCCCTGGCGCAGCTGCTGCGGGTGGTGGACAACGAGTACGAACTGGGCCGGGACGACGTCGCCGTCGTGGGCCCCAAGCTCCGCGGCTGGTACGACCGACGGCAGCTGCTGGAGGTCGGCGTCAGCATCGCCCACTCCGGCCGCCGCTGGACCGGCCTGGACCGCCGCGAACAGGACCAGGGGCAGCACGACCACGTCCGGTCCGTGCTGTCCGTCTCCACCGCGGGCATGCTGATCCGCCGCGACGTGTTCGAACAGCTCGGCGGGTTCGACCGCCGGCTGCCCCTGATGCGTGACGACGTCGACCTGTGCTGGCGCGCCCACGCGGCCGGCTACCGGGTCCTGATCGCCCCGGAAGCCGTCGTCCGGCACGCCGAGGCCGCCTCGCGCGAGCGCCGCGCAGTGGACTGCGCCGGCCGCACCACCGCCTCCCCGCACAAGGTCGACAAGGCCGGCGCCGCCTACACCCTGCTCGTCAACACGCGCACCGCCGCGCTGCCCTGGGTGCTGCTGCGACTCGTCGTCGGCACCCTGCTGCGGACCGTCGCCTACCTGGTCGGCAAGGTCCCGGGACAGGCCGTCGACGAGATCCGCGGTCTGCTGGGCACCCTGCTGCGGCCCGAGCGGATCCTCGCCGGGCGCCGCAAGCGCGGCCGTCCGGCCGTCGACAAGGCCGAGATGCGGCCGCTGTTCCCGCCGCCGGGCGCGACGATCCGCGCCACCGTCGAGCAGGCCGCGGGCGACCTCTTCGGCGGCTCCGACCCCGAGGCCACCTCCGGTGCCGGACGGCACGGCGGCGGGCTCGAGTCCGGGCCCGGCGGTGACGACGCCGACTTCCTGGAGGTCGAGCAGTTCGCCCGTCTCAAGCGGGTCGCCCGCAAGCCCGGCCCGGTGCTCTTCCTGGTGCTGCTGCTCGTCTCCCTGGCCGCCTGCCGCGCCCTCCTCGGCGGCGGCGCGCTCGCAGGCGGCGCCCTGCTGCCCGCCCCGTCCGACTCGGGCGAGCTGTGGTCGCGCTACCTGGACGCCTGGCACCCGGTGGGCGCCGGCGGTACCCCGTCCGCGCCGCCGTACCTCGCCCTCGTCGCGATGCTCGGGTCCGTGCTGTTCGGCTCCACCGGCCTCGCGGTCACCCTCCTGCTGGTCGGCTCGGTCCCGCTGGCCGGCTTCACCGCCTACTTCGCCTCCCGCCCGCTCGTCGAGTCGCGCCTGCTGCGCGCGTGGGCCGCCGTCGTCTACGCCTTCCTGCCCGCCGCCACCGGGGCCCTCGCCGGCGGCCGCCTCGGCACCGCCGTCCTCGCCGTCCTGCTGCCGCTCCTCGCGCGCGCGGGCACCGCGGCCGCCGGCCTCGCCCACACCTCCGACGCCCGCGGCAGCTGGCGCGCCACCTGGGCGTACGCCCTGCTGCTGACCGTCACCACCGCGTTCACGCCGATCATCTGGCCCGTCGCGCTGATCCTCGGTGCCGGCCTGCTGGCCGTGCGCCGCGCCGAGATCACCGCTTACGGCCTGCGCTTCCTGGCCCAGCTCGGCACCCCCCTGCTCGTCCTCGCGCCCTGGTCGCTGACCCTGCTCCCGGCCGGCTTCTTCCAGGAGGCCGGCCTGGAGTACGGCACCTCGGCGGCCTCCGCCCTCGACCTGCTCGGTATGAGCCCCGGCGGCCCCGGCACGGTCAGCGGGCTGATGCTCATCGGAGTCGTGCTGGCCGCGCTCGCCGCCCTGCTGCGCTCCGAGCGGCAGTTCGGCATCCGGACGGCCTGGGCCGCCGCCCTCGTCGGCCTCGTCTTCGCGGTCCTGTCCAACGCCTCCGCCTGGGCCGGTCCCGCCACCCTCGTCTACGGCCTCGCCCTCCTGGCCGCCGCCGTCCTCGGCGCCGACGGGGCACGCGCGCGGGTGGCCGAGCAGAGCTTCGGCTGGCGCCAGCCGGTCGCCGCGCTGATCGCCTTCGCCTCGGCCGCGGGCCCGCTGCTGGTCGCCGCGGGCTGGATGATCGGCGGCGCCGACGGGCCGTTGGAGCGGCGCGACCCCGTGCAGGTGCCCGCGTTCGTCGCCGAGGAGAGCGGCACCCGCGACCAGGCCCGCACCCTCGTCCTCGACAGCGACTCCGCCGCCCACGTCGGCTACGTGCTGGTCCGCGGCTCCGGCGCCCGCCTCGGCGACGCCGAGATCGCCGCCGCCGACGGCGAGAACGCCAGACTCGACAAGGTGGTCGCCAACCTCGTCGCCGGCTCCGGCGCCGACCAGGCCGACCAGCTCGGCGAGTTCGCCGTGCGCTACGTCCTCGTGCACAAGGGCGCGCCCCGCGAGGTCACCCGCGTCCTGGACGCCACGCCGGGCCTGTCCCGGCTCAGCCAGCAGGACGGCAGCGCCCTGTGGCGGGTCGACCAGCAGGTCGCGCGCGCCACCGTCGTCCCCGAGTCCGGCACCCCGCAGCCGGTCGCCGCCGGCCCGGTCGACCTCCACACCACGATCCCGGCCGGCACCGACGGCCGTGTCCTGCGCCTCGCCGACACCGCCGCCGAGGGCTGGACGGCCACCCTGGACGGCAAGCCGCTCACCCGCATCACGGTCGACGGCTGGGCCCAGGGTTTCCGGCTCCCCGCCTCCGGCGGCCGGCTGGACGTCACCTTCGAGGCCCCCGTCGCCCACACCGCCTGGCTGTGGGCCCAGGGCGCGCTCGCCGTCGTCCTCGTCGTGCTGGCCCTGCCGGGCCGCCGCCGTCACGTCGACGACGACCTCCCCGAGGAGCCCGCCGTCCCCGCCCAGGCCGTCGCCGGCGAGGGCCGCCGGGCCCGCCGTCTGCGCGCCCAGGCGGAGGCCGAGGAGGGCGGCCGGTCCGACGGGTTCCCGCCTCCCTCTGCCGAGGAGGCCCCCGCCCCCGTCCCGGCCGCCGTCCCGCAGCAGCAGTCCTACGGCGAGTGGGACAACACCCCGCAGCCCGCGGACACCGGATACGACGCCGGCTACGGCGGCCAGCAGTACCAGGGCGCCCAGCAGCAGTACCCGCAGGGCGGTTACGACCAGCAGCCGTACCAGGCGGACCCGTACCAGGGCGGCCAGTACGACCCGTACGCGTACGGCGGCCGGCCCCAGCAGGCGCCGTACGACCAGGGCTACGGCCAGCAGTACCAGCAGCAGGGTTACGACCAGGGGTACGACCCGGCGTACGACCCGGAGCAGCAGCAGCCGCACCCGCACGGCAACGGCAGTGAGCAGCGCCCCGACGGGAGTCAGCAGTGAACCGCACCACCCTGTCCCTGTTCGCCGGCACCGCCGCGCTCGCCGCCGTCACCGGATTCGCCGTGCTCACCACGCCGGAGGCCACCGGCACCGGCACCGCGAAGGCGGCCACGGAACTGCCCGTGGAGCGCACCAGCCTGCTGTGCCCGGCCCCCAGCCTCTCCGACCTCGCGGAGACGTCGTACACGTCCTTCACGCCCGTCACCAAGGGCACCGCGAGCGACGGCACCGCCGAACTCCAGCCCGCCGCCGAGCAGTCGGACGGCGAGGGTGACGGGAAGAAGAAGGCCGACGAGCCGGTCCTCACACCGAAGGAGCCCGGCACCCCGGTCACGGGGGACGTCTCCGGCGCGGACACGCCCGCGCTGCTCGGCACCGCCGAGGGCAAGTTCGCGCCCGGCTGGACCCTGCAGCAGACCACCGAGGTCGCCGCGGGCACGGGCCGCGGCCTCCAGGGCGTCAACTGCGCCGCCCCGGACACGGAGTTCTGGTTCCCGGGCGCCAGCACGGCCGCCGACCGCACCGACTACGTGCACCTGACCAACCCGGACGACTCCGCGGCGGTCGTCGACATCGAGCTCTACGGCAAGGACGGCGCTCTGCGGACCACGGTGGGGGAGGGCATCACGGTCCAGCCGCACTCCAGCGAGCCGGTCCTGCTGTCCACGCTCACGGACGAGAAGCAGGAGAACCTCACCGTCCACGTGAACGTCCGCAGCGGGCGCGTGTCCGCCGCCGTGCAGGCCCTGGACGACCGGCTCGGCGGCGACTGGCTGGCCGCGTCCGCGGAACCCGCGGGCACCCTCGTCCTGCCCGGCATCCCGAAGGACGCCACCGCCGTGCGCCTGGTCGCCTTCACGCCCGGTGACTCCGACGCCGACCTGAAGGTGAGCCTCGCCTCCCCGTCCGGGTCGATCACCCCCGCCGGGAACGAGACGCTGCACGTGAAGGCGGGCATGACGACCGCCGTCGACCTCGGTGACGTCACCCGCGGCGAGGCCGGCTCCCTGGTCCTGACCCCGACCGACCAGTCCGTGCCGGTGGTCGCCGCCCTGCGGGTCGTCCGCGGCAAGGGCGACGACCAGGAGACGGCGTTCATCCCGGCCACCGCCCCGGTCGGCACGCGCGCGACGTCCGCCGACAACAGCTCCAAGGGCACCACCCTCTCCCTGACCGCCACCGGCCGCGCCGCCCAGGTCAAGGTCACCGCCTCGGCGGGCAGCGACGGCGGCACGCCCGCGTCGAAGACGTTCACGATCAAGGCGGGCACCACCCAGGACGTCGAGGCCCCGGTCCCGAGCGGCCTGAAGGGCACCTACGCGCTGACGGTCGAGCCGGTCTCCGGCGGCCGGGTCTACGCGGCCCGCACCCTGGCGGTCACCGAGGACGGCGTCCCGGGCTTCACGATCCAGACCCTTCCCGACGACCGGGGAACGGTGGCGGTACCGGAGGCGGACGAGGACCTGTCGGTGCTGCAGGAGTAGGCCGTCCCTCCCGGGACGGACGGAACGGGCGCAACGGCCCGGGACCGGCATGACGGCCCGGGACCGGCGCGACGGTCCGGGACGGACGGGTCAGTCCTCGCCGTACCGGGGGTCCACCGTCTCGGGAGTCAGCCCCAACAGCTCCGCGACCTGCTCCACGACGATCTCGTGCACCAGCGCGGCCCGCTCGTCGCGCCCCTTCGTGCGGATCTCCACCGGCCGCCGGAAGACGATCACCCGGGCCCGCCGCCCCTCCCGCGCGGGAATCGTGCCGCCCAGGGGCACCGCCTCGTCGTTCCACGCCTGCCCGGGCCCGTCGAGCCGAGGTACCTCCAGCACCAGGAAATCGATGTCGGCGAGCTGCGGCCACCGCCGCTCCAGCCGGTCCACCGAGTCCTGCACCAGATCCGCGAACGCCTCCGCGCGGCTCGCGGCGAGCGGTACCTGCGGAGGCGCGATCGGGCCCCGCATGCCCCGCCCGTGGCGATCACGGCGGCGGGGCCCGGGGCCGGCGGCACGGGGCGTTACGGGGTTGTCCATCACTGCTGAAGCGTAGTCCCCGCCAGGCTCGCGTGCCCGATGCCCGCGCGGCGTCGCGGACGGCACCCGCACCCCCGCACGCATGACGCCAGTTGACCGTTCCGGCCAAGGTCCGGCTCGATTCCGTATCCCTCCGGGACCGCCGATCTCAAGGCAATTGACGGGGTTTGTGGCGAGTGGTGACCGGATCCCGGAGCGTTCGCCCCCTCGAAAACCGGTGTCGGCGCAGGTCAGTGATGTGTGTCCGAAGGGGCGTGTGGGGCGTTTCACAGCACGACACGGTGGAGTGACCTGGGGGAGAGTCGTCGCGGCCCGCTCAAGAGTGCGGTACCGTCCAACGTCGTGAGCCCTGTACGTCGCTGTTCGCGCACCGCTTGCGGCCGTCCCGCCGTCGCGACGCTGACGTACGTCTACGCCGACTCGACCGCGGTCCTCGGCCCGCTCGCCACCTACGCCGAACCCCACTGCTACGACCTGTGCGCCGAGCACTCCGAGCGCCTCACTGCCCCGCGCGGCTGGGAGGTCGTCCGCCTCCTCGACGGCTCGGCCCCGGCCCGGCCCAGCGGCGACGACCTGGAAGCGCTTGCCAACGCGGTGCGCGAGGCCGCCCGGCCCCAGGAACGCGCGGCCAGCGGCGGGGGCATGGGGCGCGGGGCTGACCCGATGGAGGTCGCGCGCCGCGGCCATCTGCGGGTACTGCGCTCGCCGGACAACTGAGGACGACACGCCCCTCCATCCCCGTGGATGTCACCGGATCACGCACGCCCATTGACGGGCGCTTGTCGCGGACACGACCATTCCGTCAGCCGAAACGAGAAATCGCTTTCCGCTTGACGGAATCGGGGAGGCGCCCGTGTACGTCCAGGAACTGGAACCCGTAGCCGGCTCACTCGGCCTGTCCGCCCTGGTGGCCGCCCTGCCCCTGGTGACCGTCCTCGTCCTGCTCGGCGGCGTCCGGATGAAGGCGCACCTGGCGGGCCTCACCGGTCTCCTCGCGGCCGTCCTGGTCGCCTGGCTCGCGTACGGCATGCCGCTGGACCAGACGGTCTCCAGCGCGGCCCAGGGAGCCGCGTTCGGCCTCTTCCCCATCCTGTGGATCGTCGTCAACGCCCTGTGGGTGTACCGGATGACGGTCCGCACCCGGCACTTCGACATCCTGCGCCGCTCCTTCGGGCGGCTCTCCGACGACCCGCGCATCCAGGCCCTCGTGGTCGCCTTCTGCTTCGGCGCCCTCCTGGAGGCCCTCGCCGGCTTCGGCGCACCGGTCGCGATCTGCTCGGTCATGCTCGTGGCACTGGGCTTCGAGCCGGTGCGCGCCGCGGTCGTCGCGCTGGTCGCCAACACCGCGCCGGTCGCCTTCGGCGCGATGGGCACCCCCGTCGTCACCCTCGCCCAGGTCACCGGCCTGCCTCTGGACACCGTGGCCTCCGTGGTGGGCCGTCAGACGCCCCTGCTGGCCCTCCTCGTGCCCCTGGTGCTGGTCTGGCTGGTGGACGGCCGCAGAGGCCTGCGCGACACCTGGGTGCCTGCCCTGGCGTGCGGAATCGCCTTCGCCATAGCCCAGTTCGCCGCCTCGAACTACGTCTCCGCGCAACTCGCCGACATCGCCGCCGCCTTGGCCGGCGCGGGCGCCCTGGTCGCCGTACCGCACGCGCGCAGACCCGCCACCGAGACCGTCCGCACGGCCGTGCTGACCGGCGCACGCAGCGAGGACCTGGACGAGAGCGACCCGCGCCGGGAAGTCGTGCGCGCCTACGCCCCGTACGCGCTGATCGTCGTGATCTTCTCCGTCGCGCAGATCCCGGTGGTCAAGGACTGGCTGGCCGAGGCGACGCAGACGTACGACTGGCCCTTCCTGAACGTCGTCGACCCCGGCGGGAATCCGGTCGGCGGAAACCTCTTCAGCTGGCCGATCGTGGGCACCGGCGGCACGCTCGTGCTGCTCGCGGGAGTGTGCACGGCGGTCGTCCTCGGCGTGCACGCGCGCGTGGCGGTCAAGGAGTGGGCGGCCACGGTGTACGAGCTGAGGTTCGCGATCCTCACCGTGACGTCCGTCCTGGCCCTCGCCTACGTCATGAACCTCTCCGGGCAGGCCGCCACCATCGGCCACTTCGTGGCGGCGGCCGGCGCGGGACTCGCCTTCCTGTCCCCGGTGCTGGGCTGGTTCGGCGTGGCCGTCTCCGGCTCGGACACCTCGGCCAACGCGCTCTTCGGCGCCCTTCAGGTGACCGCCGCCCGCGAGTCGGGGCTGTCCCCGGAGCTGTTGGCCGCGGCCAACAGCTCGGGCGGCGTCCTCGGCAAGATGATCTCCCCGCAGAACCTCACCATCGCCTGCGCGGCGGTCGGCCTCGCGGGCCGTGAGGGGGACCTGCTGCGCAAGGTGCTGCCCTGGAGCCTCGGACTGTTGCTGGTGATGTGCCTGATCGTGGTCGGGCAGAGTTCACCGGTGCTGGGCTGGATGCTGCCCTGATGCCGACTGCCCTGTTGCCTGCTGACGTGCTGCCTGCTGACCTGAGGTCACGGCTGGGAGTCCACCCGGCTTCCGCACCCCGCGCTGTCCGTGGGTGCGGGTAGTTTGTGGTGACCACAGGACTTTCAGAAGGGTTGGCCGTGGCTGTTGATCTCTCACAGCTCGTAAAGGCGTACGACGTGCGCGGCGTCGTGCCCGACCAGTGGGACGAGTCGCTGGCCGAGCTCTTCGGGGCCGCCTTCGTCCAGGTGACCGGCGCGAGCGCGATCGTGACCGGGCACGACATGCGGCCGTCGTCCCCGGGCCTGTCGCGCGCCTTCGCGCGCGGAGCGGCGGCACGCGGAGTGGACGTCACCGAGATCGGCCTGTGCTCGACCGACCAGCTGTACTACGCCTCCGGCGCGCTGGACCTGCCCGGTGCGATGTTCACGGCCTCGCACAACCCCGCCCAGTACAACGGCATCAAGATGTGCCGCGCCGGCGCCGCCCCGGTCGGCCAGGACACGGGCCTCACCCAGGTCCGCGAACTGGTCGAGGGGTGGAGCGAGTCGGGTGCCCCGGCACCGGCCGGGACCCCGGGGACGATCACGCGGCGGGACACGTTGAAGGATTACGCGGCCCACCTCCGCTCCCTCGTCGACCTGACCTCCATCCGCCCCCTGAAGGTCGTCGTCGACGCGGGCAACGGCATGGGCGGCCACACCGTCCCGACGGTCTTCGCGGACCTGCCGCTGGACGTCGTCCCGATGTACTTCGAGCTGGACGGCACGTTCCCCAACCACGAGGCCAACCCCCTGGATCCGGCCAACCTCGTCGACCTGCAGAAGCGCGTCCGCGAGGAGGGCGCCGACCTCGGCATCGCCTTCGACGGCGACGCCGACCGCTGCTTCGTCGTCGACCAGCAGGGCGACCCGGTCTCCCCGTCCGCCGTCACCGCCCTGGTGGCATCCCGCGAACTCGCCCGGAACGGGGGCAAGGGCACGGTCATCCACAACCTGATCACCTCCTGGTCGGTGCCGGAGGTCGTCAAGGAGGAGGGCGGTACGCCGGTACGCACGCGCGTGGGCCACTCCTTCATCAAGGCCGAGATGGCGAGAACCGGCGCGATCTTCGGCGGCGAGCACTCCGCGCACTACTACTTCAAGGACTTCTGGAACGCCGACACGGGCATGCTGGCCGCCCTCCACGTCCTCGCCGCCCTCGGCGGCCAGGACGGCCCGCTCTCGGCCCTGGTCGCCCAGTACGACCGCTACGCCGGCTCCGGCGAGATCAACTCCACGGTCGCCGACCAGACGGACCGCCTCCTGGCCGTCCGCTCCGCGTACGCGGGCCGAGAGGGCATCGAGCTGGACGAACTCGACGGCCTGACGGTGTCCTCGGCGAACTGGTGGTTCAACGTCCGCCCCTCCAACACGGAGCCCCTGCTCCGCCTGAACGCGGAGGCCAGGGACGAAGCGACGATGACCAAGGTGCGGGACGAAGTGCTGAGGATCATCCGGGGCTGAAGGCAGGCTCTCCCACCCCGTCCGGCGTCCGGCGCTCGCGGGCGCGGCCGTTCAGGCCGGAGCGGGAGTGCGGGGCGACCGCCCCCAGTGACGACGGGGCACCACCGAGTGAGACCGAGCGTGCGGAAAGGCAGGGGCGGCGGGGACGAGAACACCGACGCGGACACCCGCGCCGACCGTTCACCGGCCCCGCCCGCCCAACGCCCCGCACGCCACCCCTACCGGCGGTACCCTGACCAGGCACATCCGCACACGCACACGCACGCGTACCCGCCCCGAAGGGACACCCCATGCCGCTCGAAGCCGGCCTCCTGGAGATCCTCGCCTGCCCGGCCTGCCACGCACCCCTCAAGGAGCAGGACACCGAGCTGATCTGCACCGGCCAGGACTGCGGCCTGGCGTACCCCGTCCGCGACGGCATCCCCGTCCTCCTCGTCGACGAGGCCCGCCGCCCCGGGTGAGCGACCGGCGACCCGGAGACCCGCGCATCCGACGAACCCGGCGACCGGAGGCTGCCGTCCCATGCTCAACGAATCGCTGCTCGACACACCCGACGCGCTCTCGAAGGCCGACCACCGCGGCCTGCTGCGCGGCGCCGCCGAAGCCGGTGCCCGCGTCCGCACGGCCGTGAGGTACACCGCCGAGGCCGGTGTGCAGGATCTCAACCCGGACGGCCGTCCTCGCGCCGTCCTCATCGCGGGCCCCGGTGCCGCCGCCACCCACACCGCCGACCTCCTCGGCACGCTCGCCGGCCCCGGCAGCCCCGTGATCCGCCTGGCCCCCACCGGCGTCGCCCCCGCCGCCGGCGCCCTGCGCTGGGAACTGCCCGGCTGGACCGGCTCCGTGGACCTCCTCCTGATCGCCACGCCGGACGGCACGGAGCCCGGCCTGTCCCTGCTCGTCGAGGCGGCCTACCGCCGCGGCTGCACGGTCGCCGCCGTGGCCCCCGCCGGCACTCCGCTCGCCGAGTCCGTGGAAGGCGCCCACGGCCTCTTCGTACCGGTGGCGACCGCCCCGTACGACATCGACGAACCCCTCGCCGCGTCCGCTCCCGGAGTCCTGTGGGCGCTGCTCACCCCGCTCCTCGCGCTGCTCGACCGGGCCGGCGTGCTCACCGCCCCGCCCGACGCCCTGGGGAAGGTCGCCGACCGGCTCGACCGGATCGCCGAGCGCTGCGGCCCCGCCATCGCGACCTACAGCAACCCGGCCAAGACCCTGGCCGCCGAACTCGCCGACGCCCTCCCGGTCATCTGGACCGAGGGCACCTCCGCGGGGCCCGCCGGCCGCCGTTTCGCCGCCGCCCTCGCCGAGCTCTCCGGCACCCCGGCGGTCGTCGCCGAACTGCCCGAGGCCCTCGCCGCCCACAGCGCCCTGCTCGCGGGCCCACTGGCCGCCAGCGCCAACCCCGACGACTTCTTCCGCGACCGCGTGGAGGAGCCACCCGCCCTGCACGCGCGCGTGGTGCTGCTGCGGGACCGTCCCATCGGCGGCCTCACCGCCGCGCCCACCGCCCGTGACGTGGCCCTCAGCCACGACACGCCGATCAGCGAACTGGAGCCCGAACCCGGTGGCGAACTGGAGACCCTCGCGGAACTGATCGCCATGACGGATTTCGCCGCCGTCTACCTGGCGCTCGCCTCAGGGGCCTGAACTTGGCCCGAGCCTTCCGGCCGCGCCTTCCGACCAGCGCCCGCTGAGCAGCGTACGTACGGAGAAAAAGACACAGCATGGACCTCCTCGACAACACCGTCCGCCCCTACGCCTGGGGTTCGACCACCGCGATCCCGCGGCTGCTCGGCGTGGAGCCGACCGGCGAACCGCAGGCGGAGATGTGGATGGGCGCCCACCCGGGCGCGCCCTCCCGCACGGAACGCGGCACGCTCGTCGAGGTCATCGACGCGGACCCGGAACGGGAGTTGGGCGCGCCGGCCGTCGCCAAGTTCGGCCCGCGCCTGCCCTTCCTCCTCAAGATCCTCGCCGCCGGCGCACCCCTGTCCCTCCAGGTGCACCCCGACCTGGAGCAGGCGAAGGAGGGGTACGCGGACGAGGAACGCCGGCACATCCCCGTCGACGCCCCGTACCGCACCTACAAGGACGCCAACCACAAGCCCGAACTCATCTGCGCCCTCACCGAGTTCGACGGCCTGTGCGGCTTCCGGGACCCGGCCGGGGCGGCCGGACTCCTCGACGGCCTCGGCGTCGACGCCCTCAAGCCGTACGTCGACCTGCTGCACGCCCACCCCGAGGACGCGGCCCTGCGCGAGGTGCTCACGGCCGTCCTCACCGCCGACCCGGACGAGATGGCCCGCACGGTCGCCGCGGCCACCGCCGCCTGCACCCGCCTCGGTGGCGCCTACGCCCCCTACGCGGACATCGCCCGACACTACCCCGGCGACCCGGGTGTCATCGCGGCGATGCTCCTCAACCACGTCCGACTCCAGCCCGGCGAAGCCCTGTTCCTCGGTGCCGGCATCCCGCACGCCTACCTCAGCGGCCTCGGCGTCGAGATCATGGCCAACTCCGACAACGTCCTGCGCTGCGGCCTGACGCCCAAGCACGTCGACGTCCCCGAACTCCTGCGCATCGTCCGTTTCGAGCCGAGCGACCCCGGTGTGCTGCGCCCCGAGGCGTCCCCGGACGGCGAGGAGCTCTACGCGACCCCGATCGACGAGTTCCGGCTGTCCCGGTACGTCCTTCCCGAAGGCGCCGCCGCCCACGACCTCACCCGCGCGACCCCCCAGATCCTGCTCTGTACGGAGGGATCGGTACGGGTGGGGGAATACGAGCTGACGGCCGGGCAATCCGTGTTCGTACCGGCGCACGAGAAGGCCGAGGTGTCCGGGGCGGGCACGCTTTTCCGAGCCACCGTGATTGTCTGACCGCCCCTGTGGATACCTGACGCGCCGGGGCCGTACGGACTGCAAGAATGACCCGTCGGCAAAGGACCGGCAAAGGCCCGGATCCTTGGGCGACCGCGTACACACGAAGGCGAAGGGACAACGCGAACAGATGAGCGCGTCAGGCGGTACCAAGGCGATCGTGGCGGCACTCGCCGCCAACCTCGCGATCGCAGTAGCGAAGTTCGTGGCGTTCCTCTTCAGCGGCTCTTCGTCGATGCTGGCCGAGTCCGTGCACTCGCTCGCCGACTCCGGCAACCAGGCCCTGCTGCTCGTCGGCGGCAAGAAGGCCAAGCGCGAGGCCACCCCGCAGCACCCCTTCGGCTACGGCCGCGAGCGCTACATCTACGCCTTCCTCGTCTCCATCGTCCTCTTCTCGGTCGGCGGCATGTTCGCCATCTACGAGGGCTACGAGAAGATCAAGGACCCGCACGAGATCGAGCACTGGTACTGGCCGGTGGGCGTCCTGGTGTTCGCGATCATCGCCGAGACCTTCTCCTTCCGCACGGCCATCAAGGAGTCCAACCCCCTTCGGGGCGAGAGGTCGTGGAAGGACTTCGTCCGG
Organism: Streptomyces sp. NPDC003011; assembly: GCF_053591515.1. Lineage (NCBI taxonomy): Bacteria > Bacillati > Actinomycetota > Actinomycetes > Kitasatosporales > Streptomycetaceae > Streptomyces > Streptomyces sp. NPDC003011. Next base: position 5,844 of record NZ_JBSFTY010000124.1, on the reverse strand, counting down.
CACGCCAAGGCCCCTGAGCTGCCCGTGGTCCTCCTGGAGGACCTGGGTGCGCTCGTCGGCCTGATCCTGGCCCTGGTCGGCGTGAGCGTGGCCCTGGCCACCGGCGACGGCGTCTGGGACGGCATCGGCACCCTCTGCATCGGCATCCTGCTCATCCTGATCGCGCTCATCCTGGCCGTCGAGACCAAGTCGCTGCTGCTCGGTGAGTCCGCGGGCATCGAGGAGGTCGAGAAGATCGAGGCCGCGATCGTCGACGGCGACACCGTCACCGGCGTCATCCACATGCGCACGCTCCACCTCGGCCCCGAGGAACTCCTGGTCGCCGCCAAGATCGCCGTCGAGCACCACGAAACCGCCGCCGAGATCGCCTCCGCCATCAACGCCGCCGAGGCCCGCATCCGCGACGCCGTCCCGATCGCCCGTGTGATCTACCTCGAACCCGACATCTACAGCAAGACCGAGGCCGCCAAGGGCGCCGACCGCGAGGCCACCCCTGGCGGACCGGCACCCCACCCCGCCGGTCACTGACCGCTCCTACGCAGACGGAGCCCGCCGAGCCGCTCGGCGGGCCCCTCTGCATAGGTCCCGTCCATGCAGGTTCCGTCTGCGTAAGTCGCGTCTCTGAACGTCGTCACGCGGCCGCAGTCCATGCCGGCCGCACGGGCACCCGCAGCGGATCCCGGGCATCGAGATGCCGGCCGGACCTGCGGCCACCGTCCTGTTCCCGCCCACGGCCCGCCCGTCACCGGCCCCGCCAGGGTCCGGCGCACGCCCGGTCCGCCCGCCGTGATGGCCCGATGTGTTCGGAGGCGGACTGGGGACCGTCGGGTCCACCGGTGTAGCTTGGGTGGGAGCCAGACGTCGCTGCTGATGGCGGTCGGGCGGTCCCCCTGCGGACCGGCCGAGGGAGAGAGGGCCTCCGACGGACTGCGCTGCGCACACGCGGGCATGCCTGTGTCCTCTTCGGGGCACCCCTGTGTCCGCCGCCGCGCAGACCAGCCGTACCCACCCTCGACCCAACCCGAGGAGCAGTTCGCATGACGACTGTCGACAACCGACAGGACTTCAAGGTCGCCGACCTCTCCCTGGCCGAGTTCGGCCGCAAGGAGATCACCCTCGCCGAGCACGAGATGCCCGGCCTGATGGCGATCCGCAGGGAATACTCCGAGGCGCAGCCTCTGGCCGGCGCGCGTGTCACCGGTTCCCTGCACATGACCGTCCAGACCGCGGTCCTCATCGAGACCCTGGTCGCCCTGGGCGCCGAGGTCCGCTGGGCCTCCTGCAACATCTTCTCGACCCAGGACCATGCGGCCGCCGCCATCGCCGTGGGGCCGAACGGCACGCCCGACAACCCGCAGGGCGTCCCGGTCTTCGCCTGGAAGGGCGAGACCCTGGAGGAGTACTGGTGGTGCACGGAGCAGGCGCTGACCTGGCCGAACACCCCCACCGGCGGTCCGAACATGATCCTGGACGACGGTGGTGACGCCACTATGCTCGTCCACAAGGGCGTCGAGTACGAGAAGGACGGCAAGGTCCCGGACATCGAGACCGCCGAGTCCGAGGAGCACCGCGTGTTCCTCCAGCTGCTGACCCGCACCCTGGGCGAGAACCCCCAGAAGTGGACCCAGGTCGCCTCCGAGATCCGCGGTGTGACCGAGGAGACCACGACCGGCGTCCACCGCCTGTACGAGATGCAGCGCGAGGGCGCCCTCCTGTTCCCGGCGATCAACGTCAACGACGCCGTCACCAAGTCGAAGTTCGACAACAAGTACGGCTGCCGCCACTCCCTCATCGACGGCATCAACCGCGCCACCGACGTCCTCATCGGTGGCAAGACCGCGGTCGTCTTCGGCTACGGCGACGTGGGCAAGGGCTGTGCGGAGTCCCTGCGCGGCCAGGGCGCCCGCGTCATCGTCACCGAGATCGACCCGATCTGCGCCCTCCAGGCGGCGATGGACGGCTACCAGGTCACGACCCTCGACGAGGTCGTCGACAAGGCCGACATCTTCATCACGACGACCGGCAACAAGGACATCATCATGGCCTCGGACATGGCCAAGATGAAGCACCAGGCGATCATCGGCAACATCGGCCACTTCGACAACGAGATCGACATGGCCGGCCTCGCGAAGATCCCCGGCATCGTCAAGGACGAGGTCAAGCCGCAGGTCCACACCTGGAAGTTCCCCGACGGCAAGGTGCTCATCGTCCTGTCCGAGGGCCGCCTGCTGAACCTGGGCAACGCCACCGGTCACCCGTCGTTCGTGATGTCCAACTCCTTCGCGGACCAGACCCTGGCCCAGATCGAGCTGTTCACCAAGCCCGACGAGTACCCGACCGACGTCTACGTGCTGCCCAAGCACCTCGACGAGAAGGTCGCCGCCCTCCACCTGGACGCGCTCGGTGTGAAGCTCACCAAGCTCCGCCCCGAGCAGGCCGCGTACATCGGCGTGGAGGTCGACGGCCCGTTCAAGCCGGACCACTACCGCTACTGACCGGACCGCTCCGCCGCCGGGCAGCTCAGCGAGAGTCTTCCCTCCGCTGAGCGGCTCGGCCGCTGAGCACAGACCGCACTCCGTGATGAGCGCACCGGTGCGCTGACGCGCTCACCACCAGCAGGCCCTCCGAGGCAGGCCCCCCGCACCCCCGTGCCGGGGGCCTGCCCCTTTGGCCACTCACGGCCGGACCAGCCCGTCAAGACCCAGGACCCCGATGCCCCGCGGCCGCTATTCGCTCCACGATTCGCACGATCACACCCCCCTCGCAGAAGAGCACTTCCACTGCGCCCCCGGCCCCTCCGGCTGGCGCTACGTCTCCCAGCTGACCGCCCCCTCCGGCGACCACAGCGGCTCCGTCGACCTCACCCTCGACGAACTCGGCCGCCCCATCCGTCTCGAACTCCACGCCGCGAGCTGGCAGGTCCGCGGCGCCGCCCTCGACGGCGTCACCTGGGTCCGCACAGACCCGACCGGCACACACGCCGCGGAAGGCAACGTCCGCGCCCACGCCTTCACCGGCACGTCCCCCGCATTCCTCGTCGCCACCACCCGTCTTCTGCGCCTCACCCCTTCCAGCTCGGCCACCCGCGTACGCCTCGTCGCCTTCACCGACCCGGTCCTCGCCCCGCGCACCGTGGACCAGTCCTGGGCCTTGCTGAAGATCGAAGCACACACCACTGACAACGGCCCGCTGATGGTGGAGGAATACCAGGTCACAGCCCTGGACACGGGCGAGCAGCACGTCGTGCACATCGCCGGCGACGTGGTGCTCGCGGCACCCGGCATCGAGCTGGAGGACCTCGACTCGCCGCCGTCGACTTTCGCGTGAATGAGGGGGGACCGGCTTGGTCCGGCCCCCCGGCTCGGTATGCGGAGACCTACGACGGCGGCGCGAACCCCGTGCTGGGACGGTTGTCGTCGGCGCGCTCGGTCGGCTCGTGGGGCACGACAGTCTGCGGCCCGGCGACGTGCACGGCAGGCTGTGCAGGAGTGGCCGCGGACGGACCCGACGGGGACCCGTACACACCGGGCGCACCATTCGTAGGCCAGGCAGCCGCCGGCTGTGCCCCTGCTCCCGGACCCGGCCCCGGCCCCGGACCCGCACCGGCGCTGACGCTCGTGCCCGTCGTATGCGCCGGGGCCGCAGCCGCACCAGCACCGAAGGTGCGTCGAACCTCCCGCGCCTGTCGCTCCTGCACCACCGCCGCCAGATACGCCGCCGGCGGTACGCCCTGCGGGACCGGAGCCCCTGTGCGGGCCGAGAGGTCGGTGGCCAGCCGCTCCGCCATGGCCCAGCCGACCTGCGGATCCAGCTGCTGCATCCGCGTCAGGTACTGGCGGATCGCCAGCCACAGACCGTCGGGCACCGCCGACAGGTCAAGCGCCGAGAAGCGCCCGGACAGCCATGGCGGCGGCGGAGGCACGAAACCCACGTGCGCGGCCGGCACCCGTTCCCGTACGACCAGAGTGCCCGCGAACACGTCGCCCAGCCGACGCCCACGAGCGGACACGAGTGAAGCGACGCAGGCGACGACCCCGAACGTCATCAGGATCTCGACCGTCCCGATCGCCCCCCGCACCAGCGCGTGCCGGAACCGGATCGGCCCGCCGTCGTCCCGCACCACGCGCAGCCCGCATGCCATCTTCCCGAGCGAGCGCCCATGGCTGAGCGTCTCGACCGCTATCGGCCCGCCCACCAGCACCAGGAGGAACGCCGCGATCGACAGAGCGATCTGCGCCGCCTCGTCCAAGGAAGCGGTGGAAACCATCAGGACGATGGTCACGACGATGTAGGCGGTGATGGTCACGGCCAGATCGATCAATACGGCCAGCGCCCTGCTGGGCAGCCTCGCAGGCCTCAACTCGAGCGTCACCGCCTCGCCCGTCACCAGCTCACTCATGTCCGCCGCCCTTCCCCTGACCTGCCCTGTGAACGGCCAGTCTGCCAAGCTGAGGGCGCATCGCACCGCAGTACGACAAGCTGACCTCCGCGACGAACCGCCGACGACCAGCCCGAGGAGCAGGCCAACCGATGGACCTCGACGTCTTCGTCACCGCTCACCGAGCCGAGTGGGACCGCCTCGACGCCCTGCTCCGTCGTCAGCGCCGCCTCAATGGAGCCGAGGCCGACGAACTCGTCATCCTCTACCAGCGCACCGCGACCCACCTGTCCCTGATCCAGTCCAGCGCTCCCGACCCACAGCTGACCGGTCGGCTCAGCCAGCTGGTGGCACGCGCGCGTAGCGCCGTGACCGGCACCCGACGCGCCTCGTGGCGCGACGTCACACGCTTCCTCGCGCACAGCTTCCCCGCCGCGGTCTACCGGTCCCGCCACTGGTGGGTGCCCACAGCGCTCCTGTCCACGATCGTCGCGGTGCTCCTGGGCTGGTGGATCGGCACCCACCCAGAGGTCCAGGCCACCATCGCGGCCCCGGACGAGCTGCGCGAGCTCACCCGGCCCGGCGGCGAGTACGAGACGTACTACTCCAGCCATCCCGCGGCCTCCTTCGCCGCCCAGGTATGGACGAACAACGCGCAAGCGGCCGCCATGTGCCTCGTCCTGGGCGTATTCCTCGGTCTCCCGGTGCTCTGGATCCTCTTCCAGAACATGCTCAACCTCGGCGTGGGCTTCGGGCTGATGTCGTCGGCCGGCCGCCTCGACACCTTCCTCGGCCTCATCCTCCCGCACGGCCTGCTCGAACTGACCGCGGTCTTCGTGGCCGCCGGCACAGGCCTGCGTCTGGGCTGGACCCTGATCGACCCGGGCCCGCGCTCCCGGCGCTCGGCCCTGGCGGAGGAAGGCCGGGCCGCCGTGGGGATGGCGATAGGCCTCGCGCTGGTTCTCTTCGTCTCCGGCGCCATCGAAGGCTTCGTCACCCCCTCCGGCCTGCCCACCTGGGCCCGCATCAGCATCGGCGTCGCCGCCGAGCTGGTCTTCCTCGCCTACGTCTACGTCCTGGGCGGTCGTGCCGCCCGCGCCGGCGACACCGGCGACGTCGAGGCAGCCGAGCGCAGCGCCACGGTCCCGACTGCCGCCTGATGTGCGGACGCCCCTGCCGAGCTGCTACTGTCTCCTTCGCCCCACAAGAGCCGTTGACACGGAGCGCGTGGGGAGGTAGATTCAAACAGTTGTCTGGAGCTCGGCTCGATCCGGCTCGACAGCGGTGAGTGTCTGTCGCTTCTAGAAACTTGATTTCGAAGAAGCCTCTTCCCGAAGAATCGGAAACGGATGACCGGTCAGTCCGGTCAAAAACTTCTGATAAAGTCGGAGTCGCCGGAAAGGGAAACGCGGAAGCGGGAACCTGGAAAGCACCGAGGAAATCGGATCGGAAAAGGATCTGATAGA
>NZ_JBSFTY010000123.1:0-20098 GCF_053591515.1 Streptomyces sp. NPDC003011 | reverse complement strand
GTGAGGAAGTGGCGGCCGACGTCGAGGAGGCGGTGGCGTACGCGGCGCGCTTCGGCGGACCGGTCGTGATGAAGTCGACCGCGGTGCCCTCGGTGCCGAGCAGGCCGAGGACGAGATGCGCGGGGACGATCTCGGCGTTGCCGGCCAGCTTGGCCTCGTTCATGCCGGCGACGATCGCGTTGCGGGCGGGCTGGGAGAACTTCTCGAAACCGTGCGACGTGTTGGTGTCGGGCTTGCCGACGAACCGCTTCTGCGCGGCCTGCCTGGTGACGCCCATGCTGCGGCCGATGTCGGTCCAGGACGCGCCGGAACGACGGGCCTGGTCGACGAAGTGACCGATGAGGTGGTCGGCGACCTCGCCGATGTGGTCGGCCAGCAGCATCGCGTCGGCCAGCTGGTCGAGGGCGTGGGTGTGGTTCTCGGTGATCGCCGTGATCAGGTCGTCGAGCCTGACCGGCGGAGTAATCTGCGTCATGTGTCAACCTTGGGTTGTCAATCCGCTTCTGTCAACCTTGAGTTGACACGCCGCCGCGCTTTTCGCGCGTGCAGGAACTCGGCCCGGCGGAGTGCGCAAGTCAGCCACGGTGGCGGCGACGTGCGTATCGAGGTGGACCTGTGGCCCCTGTACAGCGGCACCGGCTCCGCTATACAGCGGTACCGGCTCCGCTGCGGCGTGATGCCTGCGCGGAGCCGGTGCCGTGAACCGGTGCGGGGCGAGATCGGGCGGGCATCCCGTGCCGAGCGCGATCCGTTCGTTCAGCGGGTGAGCAGGCCCCTGCTGCGCAGTACCCGCCGTTCCAGCGGGCTGAAGATCAGCAGGTCGATGGCGATCCCGACGAGCAGGATCAGGAAGATGGCCAGGAACACCTGCGACATGCTGGCGTTGTTCCGGCCGTTCTCCAGCAACTGGCCGAGGCCGACGCCCAGATCGGGCGAGGAGGCGATGATCTCCGCGGCCATCAGCGACCGCCAGGAGAACGCCCAGCCCTGCTTCAGCCCCGCCAGATATCCGGGAAGCGCGGCCGGCATCACGATGTGCCACGCCCCGCGCGGCCCGGTCGCCCCCAGCGTCCGCCCGGCCCGCAGGAACAGCGGCGGGATCTGGTCGATGCCCGCGACGAGGCCGTTGGCGATGGACGGGACCGCGCCGAGCAGGATCACGGCGTACATCATCGAGTTGTTCAGGCCCAGCCAGAGCACGGCGGGGGGCACCCAGGCGACCGACGGGAGCGACTGCAGACCGGACAGGACGGGGCCGATGGCCGCCCGGACGAAGGTCACCCGGGCGACGAGCAGGCCGAGCGGCGTACCGATGGCGAGCGCCATCAGGAAGCCCAGCAGACCGCGCGAGACGCTGGTCCAGATGTAGTCGAGAAGGGTGCCCTGCCGCCAGGCGTCGGTCACCTCGGCCCACACCGCGGACGGTGAGGGCAGCTTGTAGGCGGGGGCGGCCTCGGTCCACACCAGCAACTGCCAGACCACCAGCACCAGTGCGACGGCGGTGAGGGGCGGCAGCACCTTGCGTGTCAGCGTCTCCCGCAGCGGCGTACGGGCGACCTGTACCGACTCCAGCGCGTCGAGCCCGGCCTCCAGCCCCGCCAGGCCCTGGGTGTCCTTGGGATCACCGGCTGCCGGCGAGCCGCCCTTCTCGGCCGCGGCGTCAGTGTCAGTGCTGGCCATGGCGGCGGATCTCCTTGCGCAGTTCTTCGGTGATCTCGACGGACAGTTCGGCGACCGCGCTGTCCTCGATGCGGCGCGGCTGCGGAATGCCGACGGTCCACTCCCGGGCGATTCGCCCCGGCCGCGAGGACAGCAGCACCACTCGCTGCGCCAGCTTCACCGCCTCCCGCACGTTGTGCGTCACGAACAGCACCGACACGCCCGTCTGACGCCAGATGCGGGTCAGCTCGTCGTGCAGCACGTCACGGGTGATCGCGTCCAGCGCGGCGAACGGCTCGTCCATCAGCAGCAGCCGGCTGTCCTGGGCCAGCGCCCGGGCCAGCGCGACGCGCTGGCGCATGCCGCCCGACAGTTCGTGCACCCGCTTGCCGTACGCGCCCCGCAGCCGTACGAGTTCCAGCAGCCGATCCGCCTCCTGACGGCGCTCGGCCTTGTCGACCCCGCGCAGTTTCAGCGCGAGCTCGATGTTCTTGCCCGCGGTCAGCCACGGGAAGAGCGCGTGCTCCTGGAACATCAGGGCGGGCCGGCCGTCCGTGTCGATCGAGCCGGCGGACGGCAGGTCCAGTCCCGCGACCAGGTTGAGCAGGGTGGACTTGCCGCAGCCCGAGGCTCCCAGGAGGGTGACGAACTCACCCGGCGCGACATCGAGCGTGATGTCGTCCAGAACGAGCTGCTGTCCGCCGGGTGTGCCGGGCGCGGGGAAGGACTTCGAGACATGCTCGATACGGGCGGCGTGCGTCACCGCCGGGGCGTCCTCGGCAGCCTTGGCGATCGTGATGGCCATGGTCGTCACCTCCTGGGAACTCATCGTGTCCGGTTGTGTTACTCGGCACCGAGACCGGCGTCGCCGACCTCGTCCTTGCCCTCGGCCTTGAGGACCTTGTTGAGCGGTGCGAGGTCGTAGATGCCCTTCAGGTCGGGCTTCTCCAGCAGACCGGCCTTCACCGCGTGCTCCGCCTCCGTGTTGAGGGTGGCGGCCAGCGGGTCGTCGAGGAAGGTGACGGACTTCCAGGCGGGGTCGATGATCTCGGCCGGCAGGGCCTTGCCGGACTCCTTCTTCAGCGCCTCGTTGGCGGACGCCTTGGCCTTCTCCGGGTTGGCGTTGATCCACTCGTTGGTCTTCACCGAGCCGCGCAGTACGGCCTCGACGACGTCCGGGTGCTCCTTCAGGAACGACTGCGACACGATGATGTTCGTGATCACGAACTTCTTGTCCGGCCACAGATCGGCCTCGTCCAGCAGCACCTTGCCGCCCTCCGCGACCAGCTTGGACGCGGTCGGCTCCGGCACCCAGGCGCCGTCGATGGAGCCGGACTTGTAGGCGTCCGGGGTGATCTTGTTGTCCGTACGGACGACGGAGACATCGCCCGCGCCGCTCTCCGCGTCGACCTTCCAGCCCTGGTCCGCGATCCAGTTGAGGAACGCCACGTCCTGGGTGTTGCCGAGTTGCGGCGTGGCGATCTTCTTGCCCTTGACGTCGTCCAGGGACTTGATCTTGTCCGGGTTGACGACGAGCTTCACGCCGCCGGAGGCGGAACCGCTGATGATGCGCAGGTTCTTGCCGCTCGACTTCGTGTAGCCGTTGATGGCGGGCGAGGGGCCGATCCAGCCGATGTCGATGGATCCGGAGTTCAGCGCCTCGATCTCGGAGGGGCCGGCGTTGAAGGTGGACGCCTTGATCCTGGTGCCGCCGAGCTCCTTCTGGAACAGGCCCTCCTGGACTCCCACCAGAGCGGTGGCGTGGGTGAGGTTGGGGAAGTAGCCGATCTTCACTTCGTCGGAGGAGAGCTTCTTCGCGCCTGCCGCGACCTCGGTCTGCTTGTCGTCGTCAGTGGAGTCGGAACCGTAGCCGCAGGCGGTGAGCAGGAGGGGCAGCGCGGCTATGACGGCGAGGGTGCGCAGGGTGGTGAGCGGTCTTGCGGCAGACACGGTGGTGTCCTCTCAGGGATGGGCGATCAGGGAGGTACGTCGATGTGAGGCGTCCTGCTTGCCGGCACGCGCCGGCACTCCACTCCCCGGCCTCGGCGGCACACATGCTGTCGCGGGCAGGGAAGCGGAACGTGGGGGAGGCAGTGCTGTGGTCCGGACAGAGGCAGGTTCTGCGGCGTCAGAAAGGCCGACAGAGGGCACTGGACGTACGGCCGAGGTCGATGTGACGACGCGAGGTCAGAGGGGACAGCGGCCGGCCGGTGCGGTCGAGCGTTCTCATGGCCATCCCCTCTATTCCTAGTTTTCCTACCCGGTTGATAGGGATCGTGGCAGAAGGTGGCGCCCACCCCAAGAGGGTGTTCGTATGATGGATGGCGCCATCTCACCTTTTGAGATCAGCCGTGAGTGGCCCGGTGGGTCAGGGGTTCACCCAGGCGCCCGGGGTGTCGGTCAACGCCGATACGGCGTCGGGCAGTTGGGCCGACGCGACGTCGGCGAGCGACACGCCGTCCAGGATCGCGCGTACGTTGGACCGCAGTGCGATCCACAGAGGGAGCAGTGACTCGGCGGGGCCGGTGTAGGACAGCTCCGGGGGGCGTACCCCGCGTACCGAGACCAGTGGTCCGTCGACCACGCGGATGACGTCGGCGATGCTGATGGACTCGGCGGGCTTGGCCAGCCGGTAGCCGCCGTTGCCGCCGCGCTGGCTGAGCACGAGACCGCCCCGGCGCATGTCGTTCAGGATGCTTTCGAGGAATTTGTGAGGGATGTCCTGGGCGGCGGCGATGGCCTCGGCCTTCAGCGGCCCGTCATCCCGTGACGCGGCGAGCTGCAACGCGGCCCGTACCGCGTAGTCCGCCCTGGCTGAGATCCTCATGTGCGCAGTATCCCGTACGGCTTCCGTCGGTGTCCGCTGCGGGCGGGCCGCCGGGCAGGTGGTGTTCCCCGCCGGTACCCAGGCCACACGCACGCTGTTCTCGGGGCGGGTGACGTACGACCGGAGGCTGCGCGGCAGATCCCGGGAGCCGGAGGAGCCGAGGCCGACGATGCTCTGGGAAGCCGGCGATGAACAGCCCGCGTTCCTGCGTGAAGTCCGTCTTGGCGCCGATCGTCCCGGCGGCGACCGGCACCAGGATGAACGCTGCTCCCGTCAGCCGGACGCCGGTGAACATCACCGGCACCGAGGAGGGCGGGGCGACCTTCGGTACGGATTTTCCGGAGCGGGCGCCTTGTCGCAGATCCGGAGTCCCGGGTCCTCAAGGTCGGACGGGCAGGGCGAACGGCGGGTGCGCGCCGTTCAGGAAATAGTCCCCGACGTCGCGGAGCCGATGGGTGACGGGCTCGTACAAGGTGTGAGTCCGGGCGTTGCGCCAGAAGCGGTCGAAGCCCAGCCGCGAGGACGCGGAGCGGGGGCCGATGATGTCGAGGGCGCCGGCGGTGGATTCCTGCGCGGCCCTGGAAGCGGCGGCTTCGGCCATGGCCACCAGGACGGAGATCTCCGCGTGCTCGTCGTAGGTGAGGTCTTCGCCGCGTGCCAGCCCGCCGTGCACGGCTTCCAGGGCCTGATCGGCGAGTGCGGACGCGGAGCGGGTGAGGACCATGAGTTCTCCGTAGGCGGTCAGCACCTGCGCGTCCTGGGGAGAGCCGGCCGGCCGGTCCGGGTGCCAGGGGGAGTGGCCCGTCCTGCTGTACTCACGCGCTTCGGCGAGCACTCCCTCCGCCATGCCGAGAAGGAGTTGGACCGAGACGAGACGCCCGACCGGCGAGGCCAGCGCGGCCAGGGGTGACAGCACGTCCTCGTCCGCGGACAGGGAGCCGAGTATGTCGTCGGCGGTGACCGGTACGGCGTCGAACTCCACGCTCCCGCCGGCCGCGAGCCGCTGGCCGAAGGGATCGGCGTCGCCGTCGATCCGCACGCCGTGACGGGCGGAATCGACGACGACGGCGAACGGTTCGCCGGTGTCGGCCCGCTCGGCCCGCACGGCGAGGCGGTCGGCGACCAGGACCCCGGTGACGTAGCTCTGCCGGCCGTCCAGCACATAGCCACCGGCTTTCCTGGTCAGCGTCAGAGGAAGTTCCTGGCGGGCGAACCCGCCACCCCAGCACCACTGCTCCGCCGCGGAGTTCCGTTCGACCCGAGCGGCGAGGGAGGGCTCGGCGAACAACCGGGCGCCGAACGACAGGAAGTAGTGACAGCCGAGCAGTTGACCGATCGCGCCGTCGGCGGCGGCGATCTCCCGGACGACGGCGTAGGCCGTGGGACAGTCCTCGCCGCCTCCCCCGAGTTCGGCCGGTATGAGGAGGGTCAGCAGTCCCGCCTCACGCAGCCGGGACACCTCGTCGAACGGGGCCTTGCCTGCCTGCTCCCTGGCCACCGCGTCCGTGGCCAGGTCGTCCGCCGTCTCGCGGGCCACGCGCAGCCAGTGCGCACGGCCGGGCCCGGTCCGGTCGCAGTCCGCGGCGGGTCCGGACGGCGCAGTGGCAACGCCCATGGCGGTGGTCTCCTCAAGCTCGGCGGCACGGTGCGGTGTCGGGGCCCTCTTGCTGGTCGGGCACGTACTTGTAGCCCACGCGCCGTACGGTGACGATCCGGTGCCGGTGGGCTCTGCCCAGCTTGCGGCGCAGCCGCGCGATGTGGACGTCCACGGTGCGGCCGTCACCGATGTGGTCGTAGCCCCAGATGCCGGCCATCAGCTGCTCGCGCGAATGCACCTGGTGGGGATGGAGAACGAGGTGCGCCAGCAGCCCGAACTCCAGGTAAGTGAGGTCGAGTTCGCGGCCGTCAAGTTCTGCGGCATGTCGCGCGGTATCGATGCGGACGACACCGCCTTCCGTCCGCCGCACGGGAGGTGCGACCGGATAGGGGAAGGGCCGGATCTCCGGCCGTGTCACGCCCTTCGCGAAGAGCTGGGCGGGATCGGTGCCCTCGGGGACCAGCACGAGGTAGCCGACGAGGGGAGGGGAACCGGTTCCCTCGTCGCCGGACTGGGCGGTGTCGCCCACGAGGCGGAGACGACGCAGGTCGGGGAGTGGTGAATCCGACGGGGTGGCCTGGGCCGGAAGTGCCGTGGTCATGGCGTTCGTCCTTCAGAAGTGCGTCGGGCCGTCAGGCGCACTGGGTGGGTTCGCCTGATCGCCTGGGATGAGAGAGAAGGAGCGGAGCGGCACGCGCGACGTGTGAGCGGCGTGCCCTACACGCGACAGCAGGCGGCGCTGACGACGTGACCAAAGTCGACATGCCGACGACGAACGAGTCGCTGCTGTGTGAGGGCCATGTGCATCATCCTGCGCATCCGTCGGGCGGAACGTCAATGCATTCCTAGTAAACCGATAGGGAATGTAGGGAACGTAACACCGCGGGTGGGCTCACCGGTCACCGTCGACTGCCGGGCGGACGTCGGGCGCCGTCGCCTCGTCCAGCCGGGCGCGCAGCGTGGCCGGACGGGCCCTGAGCCTTTGCAGAGGTGTGGGTGGCAGCGCGCGGGCGGAGCCACGCGCGTAGTGGCGCTCGACGTAGAACTGTCCCGCGCTGAGCACGGTCGTGACGGCGATGTACCAGAGGGTGGCGACCATCAGCAGGGGGATGACCTGGTACGTCTGGTTGTAGACCAGTTGTACCGAGTACAGCAGGTCGTGCACGGCCAGCACGCTGACGATGCTGGTGCCCTTCAGGGTGCCGATCAGCATGTTTCCCGCGGCCGGGACGATGGAGCGCATCGCCTGCGGGATGACGATCCGGCGCAGGGTGCGCCGTGTGCCGATGCCGAGGGCCTGGGCGGCCTCCGTCTGGCCGGCCTCCACCGAAAGGATGCCGCCGCGCACCACCTCGGCGGCGTAGGCGGCTTCGTGCAGGGTCAGGCCGATGACGGCGGTGAGGGTCGGGCCGAGCAGGTTGACCGTCTTGACGGTGACGAACTCAGGCCCGAACGGGATGCCGAGGCCCAGCGTCGGGTAGAGGGCGCCGATGTTGAACCAGAACAGCAGCTGCACCAGCAGCGGGGTTGACCGGAAGATCCATACGTAACCCCAACTCAGCGCGCGCAGCACCGGGTTGGCGGACAGCCGCAACACGGCCAGCGGGGTGCCGAGCAGGAAGCCGAGCACCATCACCACGCCGGTCAGCCACAGGGTGAGCAACAGGCCGTCGAGCACAGCGGCGGTGGTGACGTACCGGCCGACGACATCCCACTGGAAGGCGGGGTTGCGGACGACGGAGTTGACCACCATCGCGAAGATCAGCAGCGCGGCGGTAGCGGTCAGCCAGCGGCCGGCGTGCCGGCGCGGCACGATCCGTGGCGGATCGTCGTCCGGGCGTGGGCGGCCCGGGGTGCGGCCGAGGGCTTCCAGGCGTCCTGCGAGGGGGATGGACGCGGAGATACGGGAGGAGTCGGCGATGTCGGATGGCGAGACCATCAGGAGGCTCTCCAGGGGAGGGAGGCGCGGGCGTCGGTGACCACCCGACGGCGCACGTTCGTGGATTCCGGGCAGGCGCGGTGCGGGGCACGGGGCACGGGGCACGGGGCCGGTGAGTAAGGCTGAGTCTCGGCGTCATCGCGCGCTCGCCGCGTCCCTCAACGCGGCCGGTACGGCTGCCGCGCGCGGCGGAGCCGGTCCGCCCTCGATCGTATGGGCGCACCACGCGCATGTGTCAACCACGCACAGGAACTGCCGGGCTCCAGTCCGGCATCCGGGCCGTGGTTGACGTGAAGCGAGATGTACTGCTCAATTATCCGCATGAACGCCGAGCAGCGCCTGGTCACCCGTGACCACATCGACTTCGGTCGGGTGTGGTCCGCGGCGTGTTGCGCCTGACGCGGCAGCGGGCCGTCTGACCGGCCCTTCCCTCCCTCGGTGACCCCGTCGCGGGCCGAGTTCCTCCCTTCGCCGCACCGCCGTACGCATGCGCTGAGCACACGCTGATTCCGCGTATGGACGGTCCTGCGAGACCTGACACGCGCTGCTGCCGCGCCACCTCGCCCGAGGCCCGTGCCCCGGCGTCATCACACCCCTTCACCGCCTGGCTCCCAGCACCTTGAAGCGCCGTCACACCCGGCCGCTCCGAGGGCTGCCCCGCCGTGCCCGCCCGCTGCCCACGGAACGGCCCGGCCCCAGAGGACTCGAGGAAAGGCCATCTCCCATGCCAGTGGAGTTCCTTGGCATCGCCGCCACCAACGACGGCTCCGAAACGACCCCGCGCTCTGGCGCCGCCTTCGACAAGGAGTTCACACTCCGGCTCGCCCGGGCGCACGAGGACCACGGCTGGGACCGCGTGTTGTTCGCGTACGGTTCCGGGTCGCCGGACCCCGCACCGGCCGCCGCGTACGTGGTGAGCAGGCTGGACCGCCTCCAGATCCTGCTGGCCCACCGGCCGAACGTCTCCTACCCGACGTTCGCCGCGAAGACCTTCGCCACCCTCGACCAGATCAGCGACGGCCGGCTGACCGTGCACTTCATCACCGGTGGCAACGACCGCGAACAGGGCCGCGAGGGCGACACCCTCACCAAGGACGAGCGCTACGCCCGCACCCGCGAGTACATCCGGATCGTCAAGAAGATCTGGACCACCCACGAGCCCTTCGACCACGAGGGCGAGCATTACCGCTTCCACGACTTCGTCAGCGACGTCCTCCCGGTCCAGCAGCCCCGCCCGAACGTGTCGTTCGGCGGCTCCTCGCCCGCCGCGTACGCCGCGGGGGGCGCCGAGGCCGACATCTACTGCCTGTGGGGCGAGCCGCTGGAGAAGACCGCCGAGCAGATCGAGGCCGTGAAGTCCGCCGCGAAGGCCGCGGGCCGCACCGACGTGCCCCGCATCCAGGTGGCGTTCCGCCCGATCATCGCCCCGACCGAGGAACTGGCCTGGGAGAAGGCCTACCGCACGGTCGGCGCGATCAAGGCCCGCAAGGAGAAGGGCGAGCCGGTCACCAAGCGCCACAACGGTCACGCACCACCGCAGGCTGCGACACCTCAGAATGCCGGCTCGCAGCGGCTGCTGGCCATCGCCGAGGCGGGGGAGCGCTACGACCGCGCCCTGTGGACCCCGACCGCCGCCGTGACCGGAGGCGCGGGCAACTCCAACGCCCTGGTCGGCACCCCCGAGACGGTCGCCCAGGCACTCCTCGACTACTACGACCTCGGCGTCGACATCCTCTCCGCCCGCGGTTACGACCTGCTGGGCGACGCGATCGACTTCGGCCGGTACGTGATCCCGATCGTCCGCGAGGAGGTCGCCAAGCGCGACGCCGAGCGGACGGCGCGCGGCCCACGGACCCTCGCGGCGGTGACCGGATGATCGCCGTCACCCGACCACCCGCGGCCGCAAGGGAACTGACGGTCATTCAGGCGCCCGTCTCCGACCCGCGAGTAGGACACCTGCTGCGCGGACTCGGCGACGAGTACTCCACGCGCTACGGCAGGGACGCCCACGCCGAACTCGCCCGCTACCCCGACGAGGAGTTCACCGCCGCGCACGGCGGCATCCTGCTCCTGCTCCTCGCACACGGCGAGCCGGTCGCGGGCGGCGCCTTCCGCCGTTACGACGAGACCACTGCCGAGCTGAAGCGGATCTGGACCCACTCGGTCCACCGCCGGCGGGGTCTGGCCCGGCGCGTCGTCGCCGAGCTGGAGCGCGAGGCGAGCGCCCGCGGCTACCGGCGGATCTACCTGACCACCGGCCCGCGCCAGCCCGAGGCCCGCGGCCTGTACCTGGCGACCGGCTACACCCCGCTGTTCGACACCGAGGCCGACCCGGAAACCATCGGCCCGCTGCCCTTCGAGAAGCACCTGCCGGTCGCACCACCTCAGGGAGAGGCAGCACACCTGTGAGCGTCCGTGGCATCGGAGCACGTCCGCGCATGGCCGCCGCCATCGCGCTGCTGACCGTAATGACGCTGACCGCCTGCGGGGCCGGTGACACCTCCGGCACCGCACCGGCGGGTGCCCAGGCATCCTCCGTACCGACTGACGACCCGGTCGCCGCCGTACGCAAGGTGGACGCCGTCGCCGCCCTGCTGCCCGCCGACGCCCGCAAGGCGGGCACGCTGCGGGTCGGCAGCTCGATCGGGTCCCCGCCCGGCGCGTACTACCCGAACGGGCAGGACAAGCCGCCCGCGGGCCAGGACATCGACATCGCGGAGGCGGTGGCCAAGGTCCTCGGGGTGAAGCTGGAGCGGCAGGACGCCTCCTTCGAGACGATCCTGCCCGCCCTCGGCAGCGGGAAGTACGACTTCGGTACCGGCAACTTCGGCGTCACCACCGAGCGCCTGAAGACCGTCGACTTCGTCACCTACATCAACGACGGCCAGGGCTTCGCGGTGAAGAAGGGCAACACCGCACTCAAGACGAAGGTCACCGACCTCACCCAGCTGTGCGGGCTGACCATCGGCACCGGAGCCGGCACCACCTTCGAGGCGACCCTCACCGCGCAGAAGGGCGTGTGCGCCAAGGCGGGCAAGAAGCCGTACGACGTGAAGGTCTACTCGGAGAACGGGGCGACTCTCACCGCGCTCCAGCAGGGCCGGACCGACGTGATCATGTCGACCATCAACGGCCTGCGCCACCAGGCGGCACAGCCCGCGTCGGGGACCGCCTTTCTCGGTGAGTACCACCGCCTCGACGTCGGCTTCGCCTTCACGAAGGGCTCCCCGCTCACCATGGCGTTCCAGGCCGCCGTCAACGAGCTGATCAAGAACGGCACATACGCCCGGATCCTCAAGAAGTGGGGCACCTCCCCCTCCGCGATCGAGACGTCGCGGATCAACCCGCCCGAGCACACATGACAGTCGAGCAGGCCACCACGATGAGACCGACCACCGACACCGTGCCGCCCGGCGCGGCCCTCCCGGGCGGCGGCCGCGAAACCCCGCCCACGCCGGACGCCCCGGACTCCCTCAAGGTCGTCCACGCCCGCCATCACGCCCGCTGGGTGGCGGCCGTGGCCGTGATCGTGCTGGTTGCCCAGTTCGTGCACGGGCTGGCCACCAACCCGGTCTGGGAGTGGAGCGTCTTCGGGGACTACGTCCTGTCCGAGACGATCGTGCAGGCGGTGTGGGTCACCCTCCAGCTCACCGCCTACGCCACGGTGCTGGGCTTCCTGCTGGGAACCGTCGTGGCCTTCATGCGGCTGTCGCGCAGCCCGGTGCTGCAGACCGTCGCCTGGACCTACATCTGGATCTTCCGCTCCATCCCGATGATCGTCCAACTGGTGTTCTGGTTCAACCTGAGCGCGCTGTACGACAGGTTGGGCGTCGGCATCCCCTTCGGCCCGGTGTTCTGGTCCATCGACAGCAACAGCATCATCGGCACCATGGGTGCCGCCGTCATCGGGCTGACGCTGCACCAGGCCGCCTACGCCGCCGAGATCGTGCGTGGCGGTGTCATCGCCGTCGACCACGGACAACTGGAGGCCGCCGCCGCCCTGGGCATTCCCCGGCTGCGGCAGATCCGCCGGATCGTGCTGCCGCAGGCCATGCGCGCCATCCTGCCCACCGCCGGCAACGAGATCATCGGCCTGCTCAAGGGCACCTCGGTGGTCTATGTGATGGCCATCGGGGAGCTGTTCTACCAAGTGCAGGTGATCTACGGCCGCAACGGGCGGGTGATCCCGCTGCTGCTGGTCGCCACCGCCTGGTACGTGGTGCTGACCTCACTGCTGTCGGTCGGGCAGTACTACGTGGAGCGGCGCTACGCCCGCGGCGCCAACCGCACCCCGCCACCCACCCCGCTCCAGCGCGCCCGGCGCCGCGTCCGCACCCTGCGCGCGGCGGCCGCCCAGCGCGACCAGCCCGTCGTACCCCTGAAGCCCTTGGGAGACAGCCGATGAGCGATGTGACGGAGGCCGTCAAGGACGCGAAGCCGACGGTTGACGACGTGATGGTGGACATCCACGGCGTCCACAAGAGCTTCGGCCCGCTGGAGGTGCTCCGCGGCGTCGACCTCCAGGTCCGTACCGGCGAGGTCACCGTGATCCTCGGCCCGTCCGGCTCCGGGAAATCCACGCTGCTGCGCACCATCAACCACCTGGAGAAGGTCAACCGCGGCTGGATCGCCATCGACGGCGAACTCATCGGCTACCGCCGCTCCGGCGGCAAACTGCACGAGCTGAAGGAGAAGGACGTTCTGAAGCAGCGCACCCACATCGGGTTCGTCTTCCAGAACTTCAACCTCTTCCCGCACCTGACCGTGCTGGAGAACCTCGTCGAGGCTCCGGTCTCCGCACTGCGCCGTCCGCGCAAGGGGGCGGAGGCAACCGCCCGCCGGCTGCTGGAGAGAGTCGGACTCGCCGACAAGACCGACGCCTATCCACGGCAACTGTCCGGAGGACAACAGCAGCGCGTGGCCATCGCCCGCGCACTGGCCCTCGAACCCAAGGTGCTGCTCTTCGACGAGCCCACCTCGGCGCTCGACCCGGAACTCGTCGGCGAGGTCCTCGACGTCATCAAGGACCTGGCCCGCACCGGAACCACCATGATCGTCGTGACCCACGAGATCGGCTTCGCCCGCGAGGTCGCCGACACCGTGGTGTTCATGGACGGCGGTGTCGTCGTGGAACAGGGCCCGCCGGCGGCCGTCCTGGACCACCCGCGGCACGAGCGCACCCGCGCCTTCCTCTCCAAGGTCCTCTGAGCATCCCGCACCCCTTCCCACCCGTAAGGAACACGCCATGTCCACCTCGATCACCCGCCGAACCACCGCCGCCGCGCTGGGAGTGACCGCCGCTCTCGTCCTCGCCGCGTGCAGCAACCCCTCCGACGGCGGCACGACCGAGGTCGCGGCCACGTCCGGCAGCAAGACGAAGATCAACCTGAGCCCGGACCAGGACCGCGTCACCACCGACAAGGTCGACCCCATAGCAGCCAGGGTCCCGGAGAGGATCCGCAAGAGAGGCACCCTGGAGATCGTCGACTCGTCCGGTTCCGCCGCGCCGCTGACCTTCCACGCCACCGACAACAAGACCGTCATCGGCGTCGAGCCCGACATCGCCTCTCTGGTCGCCGACGTGCTCGGCCTGGAGTTGCACATCAACACGGTCTCCTGGGAGAACATCTTCGTCGGCCTGGACAGCGCCAAGTACGACGTCGGCTTCAGCAACATCACCGTCACGGAGGAGCGTAAGGAGAAGTACGACTTCGCCCCCTACCGCGAGGACAACCTGGGCTTCGAGGCGAAGAAGGGCAGCGGCCTGAAGATCACCGGGCCGGAGGACGTGGCGGGCAGGACCGTCGCCGTGGGCAGCGGCACCAACCAGGAGAAGCTGCTCGTCGAGTGGAGCAAGGAGAACGAGAAGGCCGGCCGCGAACCGGTGGACATCAAGTACTACCAGAACGACAGCGACACCTACCTCGCCCTCCAGTCCGGCCGTATCGACCTCTACCTCGGCCCCAACCCGACCGCCGCCTACCACGCGGCCACCACCGGGAAGACGGAAGTCGTCGGCACGTACTCCGGTGCCGGCTCCACTCTCCAGGGCCTCATCGCGGCCACCACCAAGAAGGACAGCGGCCTGGTCGAGCCGCTCGCCGACGCGCTCAACGAGATCATCGACAACGGCACGTACGGCAAGGTGCTGGAGCGCTGGGGCCTGTCCGACGAGGCTGTGACCGAGTCCGAGATCAACCCGCCCGGACTGCCGAGGACCAACAAGTAGACGCCGAGGACACGGGGCCCCAGTACGCCGCGGAACGCGGCCGGCCCCGCACCAGTGCCACGTCCACGCCCACGCCCCCGAAGGATCCGCCATGGCCACCGTCCTGTCCGTCTCCGGAAGCCCCTCCGCCGGCGACCGGCGGGACAACGGCTCACGTCCTGGCGATCGACTACGCGCTGCGCCCGGTGCTCAGTTCCCTGGGTGCCGCGCACATCGTTGTGCCCTCCGCACCCGGACGCCGCTGCGGTCCGCCACGTCGCCGACCTCTCCCACCTGCGGGCCTACGCACGGCGACTGGCCCCCACCCCGCCTCGGGCACTCACTTCCGGGTTTCACGGAACCGCAATACGCCCTCCACCTCCGTCCGGTCGGATCCGCCTAGCCTGCGACGACATGGGCTCTGCCATGGCGGAGCGTGGCAGGGCCCGTCAGGAGCAGCACAAGCGGCCGGAAGAGCGGAGGTGAGTGTTGTCCCCGTTTCCCGTTTCCCGTTTCCCATTGCCCGCGTGCTCGTCCCGACTGTGTGTGTGGGGGGCGCACGCCGCGCATGGCTGCGTCCGCCTGTACTCCAGGCCCCGCATCGATCCGCGACAGGTGGCCGGCGCCCTCTGTCGTTCCTGACCTGCTCCTCGCCGCCGGCCCTCCGCATCAGGGCCGGTGATCACAGGTGGTCGACCAGGAAGGCATCCATTCCGTGTCCGCACATCCCCCTCTCCACCTCGCCGTGGCGCTGGACGGCACCGGCTGGCACCCGGCTGCATGGCGCGAGCCGGGCGCCCGGCCCCACGACCTGTTCACCGCCGGTTACTGGGCCGACCTCGTGACCGAGGCCGAACGCGGCCTGCTCGACTTCGTGACGTTCGAGGACTCGCTCGGGCTGCAGTCCTCGCACCTCACGGAGCCGGACGGACGCACCGACCAGGTGCGGGGCCGGCTGGACGCGGTGCTCGTCGCCGCCCGGGTCGCACCGCTGACGCGGCACATCGGATTGGTGCCGACCGTGGTCGCCACCCACACCGAGCCGTTCCACGTCTCCAAGGCGATCGCCACCCTGGACTACGTCAGCGCGGGTCGCGCGGGCCTGCGCGTCCAGGTGTCGGCACGGCAGAACGAGGCCGCGCATTTCGGCCGCCGTACCTTCCCGCGTCTCCGCTTCGACGACCGGGACACCCCGGACGGCCGCGAACTGATCGCTGAGCTCTTCGAGGAGGCCGCCGACTACATCGAGGTGGTGCGTCGCCTGTGGGACAGCTGGGAGGAGGACGCGGAGATCCGCGATGTCGCCACCGGGCGGTTCATCGACCGCGACAAGCTGCACCACATCGACTTCGAGGGCAGGCACTTCAGCGTCAAGGGACCCTCGATCACCCCCCGGCCGCCGCAGGGACAGCCCATCGTCAGTGCGCTCGCTCACCAGAGCGTGCCGTATCCGTGTCAACTGGTGGGCCGTTCGACCGACATCGGTTACGTCACCCCGCACGACACCGACCAGGCCCGCGCCGTCGTCGCCGACATCCGTGCAGCCCAGGCCGAGGCCGGGCGGGCCGAGGAGCCACTGCACATCTTCGGCGACCTGATCGTGTACCTGGACGACGATCCCGGGGCGGCGGAGGACCGCAGGGCACGTCTGGACGGCCTCGCGGGTTACGCCCACACCGGCGACGCCGAGGTGTTCACCGGCACCCCCGGGCAACTGGCGGACCTCCTGCTGGAGTGGGGCCGGGCCGGCCTGAGCGGCTTCCGGCTGCGTCCCGGAGTGATCGGTCACGACCTGGAGCAGGTCACACGCGGCCTGGTGCCCGAACTCCAGCGCCGAGGTGTCTTCCGGCACGCCTACGAGGCGGACACCCTGCGCGGGCTGCTCGGGCTGGCCCGTCCCAAAAACCGCTACACCGCTGCCTGAAGCCGGAGGAGTCGTACGACCATGAGCAAGCCGACCACCGGCAGCCCCACCACCGGTACACCGACCAGCGGCAACCCCACCGCCAGCAGCCCCACCACCGGCACGCCGACCGCCAGCAGCCCCACCACCGGCACGCCGACCACCAGCAACCCCACCACCGGCACGTCGACCACCCGTACGCCGGCCACGAGCAAGGTGACGACGGGCAGGCCACTGAAGCAGATCCATCTCGCGGCCCATTTCCCCGGTGTCAACAACACCACCGTGTGGAGCGACCCGCGGGCGGGCAGCCACATCGAGTTCAGCTCGTTCGCGCACTTCGCACGGACCGCCGAACGCGCCAAATTCGACTTCCTGTTCCTCGCCGAGGGACTGCGACTACGCGAACAGGGCGGCCAGATCTATGACTTGGACGTGGTGGGACGGCCCGACACCTTCACCGTCCTGTCCGCGCTCGCCGCCGTCACCGACCATCTCGGCCTCACCGGAACCATCAACTCCACCTTCAACGAGCCCTACGAGGTGGCCCGCCAGTTCGCCGGCCTGGACCACCTTTCGGGCGGACGCGCCGCCTGGAACGTCGTCACCTCCTGGGACGCCTTCACCGGCGAGAACTTCCGGCGCGGCGGCTTCCTCCCTGAGGAGCAGCGCTACTCCAGGGCCAAAGAGTTCCTGTCCACTGCCATGGAGCTGTTCGACTCCTGGCACGGCGACGAAATCGTCGCCGATCAGCAGTCCGGCGTCTTCCTCAAGGACGCGCAGGCCGGAGCCTTCGTCCACCGAGAACAGCACTTCGACATCGCCGGTCGGTTCAACGTCCCGCGCAGCCCGCAGGGCCGCCCGGTGATCTTCCAGGCCGGCGACTCCGACGAGGGGCGGGAATTCGCCGCCTCCAGCGCCGACGCCATCTTCAGCCGGCACAGCACCCTGGAGGCGGGCCGGGGGTTCTACGCCGACGTCAAGGGACGCCTGGCCCGGCACGGCCGAACCCACGACCAGCTGCTGATCCTCCCCGCGGCGACCTTCGTACTCGGCGACACCGACGCCGAGGCGCAGGAGTTGGCGCACGAGATACGCCGTCAGCAGGTCAGCGGTCAGACCGCGATTAAGTACCTCGAACAGGTCTGGAACCGGGACCTGTCCGGCTACGACCCGGACGGCCCGCTCCCCGACATCGACCCGGACCCCGGCGAGAACACCATCGCCCGCGGCCGGGCCAGCGTCCGGATGTTCCGTGACCCGCTCGCCGTCGCCAGACAATGGCGCGAGCGTGCCGAAGCGGAGAACCTGTCGATCCGCGCACTGGTCATCGAGACCACCGGCCGCCAGTCGTTCATCGGCTCCCCTGCCACCGTCGCCGAGACCATCAACGCCTTCGTCCAGGCGGACGCCGCCGACGGCTTCATCCTGGTCCCGCACATCACCCCGGGCGGCCTGGACGAGTTCGCCGACACTGTCGTCCCGCTGCTCCAGGAACGCGGTGTGTTCCGCCACGACTACACAGGCACCACGCTCCGCGACCACCTCGGCCTGGCACACCCCGACACCCGCGCGGAGCCGGAGACCCGGCGGCCGGCATCGTGAGGTTCCTGGCCGTCACCCTCAGCCTGCTCGACCCGATACGCGCGTACGAGGACTACGCGCCTCTGGATCACCTGTCGGCGGGCCGTCTCGACCTGATCATCGGCAGGGGCAGGGGCAGGGGCAGGGGCAGGGGCAGGGGCAGGGGCGACAGCACCGCCCAGCGCGAGTTGTCCCACGTCACACGCGAGGACCGGTGGGACCGCAGCGCCGAGAGCCACGGGCTGTTCCGCCGGGTCTGGCGGCAGGACAGGGTGAGCGCCTCCCCGCGCTTGTGCCCGAACTGGCGGACGCCGAGGTGCGGCCGAGACCGTTCAGCAGCCCATCCGGGTCTGGCACGGCAGCGCGACCAGCCGGCAGTCGGTCGATCTCGCCGCCCGCTACGGAGATCCGCTCCTCTCGGCCAACGTCACCCACCCGATCGAGCCGTGCGCCGAACTCACCCGCTCCTACCGGGAGCGATGGGAGCACTACGGCCACGACCCGGCACGGGCCGTCGTCGGCGCGGGAACGGCCGGCTACCACGCGGCCCGCACCTCACAGGCAGCCATCGTCGCGTACCGGCCGGTGTTCGAGGCATACCTCGCCTTCCAGAAACGTCTGGGCGTCGATCCGGTGTTCGCCACCCTGGAGGACTTCGTCGAGCGCAGCTCGGCGCTGATCGGCAGCCCGCAGCAAGTGATCGACAAAGTGCACCGCCACCACGAGCAGTTCGGGCACAGCGTGCTCCACATGCACGCTGACGCGGGCGGGCTCGCCCACGCCCAGCATCGGGCCTCGCTCGAACTCTTCCAGTCCGACATCGCCCCGTCCTGCGACGCGAAATCCCCACCCCGCCGTTCCCCTGGACCCCAGTCCTCGCCGGGACCGGGACCGGAACCGAGACCGCGTCCACACCCGCATCCGTGACCACCGACCGCTGAGGAGCAACACCAGATCATGTCCGGCATCCGTCTCGGAGTCCTCGACCTCGTCCCGATCTCGTCCGGCTCCACCGCCGCGGAGGCGCTGCGCAACACCATCGACCTCGCCCAGCAGACCGAGCGTTTCGGCTACACCCGTTACTGGTTCGCCGAACACCACCTCAACCCGGGCGTGGCCGGGGCCTCTCCCGCCGTCGTGCTGGCCCTGACCGCCTCCGCGACCTCCACGATCAGGATCGGCTCCGGAGCCGTACAGCTCGGTCACCGCACCGCCCTGTCCACCGTCGAGGAGTTCGGACTGATCGACGCCCTGCACCCCGGGCGACTCGACCTGGGTCTCGGCCGCTCGGGCGGACGTCCTCCCGGACAGGCGGCAGGGCCCCGGCCGACCACGACCCCCGTCGTCGACGGGCGCGCCCCCAACGGTCTGAAGATCCCGCCACGGTTCTCCTCTGAACAGCTGACCGGTTCGCCGCGTTTCCTGCTCCAGCAGCAGCTGTTGCACCAGCCGGGCGCGCGCCCGCAGGACTACGGCGAGCAGGTCGACGACCTACTCGCGCTGCTGCGCGGCGACTACCGCTCCGCAGACGGGATCGAAGCGCACGCCCTCCCCGGTGAGGGCGCCGAGGTGCAGGTGTGGATCCTCGGCAGCAGCGGCGGACAGAGCGCCGACGTCGCAGGCCGCAACGGCCTGCGCTTCG
Organism: Streptomyces sp. NPDC003011; assembly: GCF_053591515.1. Taxonomy (NCBI): domain Bacteria; kingdom Bacillati; phylum Actinomycetota; class Actinomycetes; order Kitasatosporales; family Streptomycetaceae; genus Streptomyces; species Streptomyces sp. NPDC003011. The sequence continues at coordinate 739 of NZ_JBSFTY010000123.1, read as the reverse complement.
CGGCCAATTACCACGTCAGCCCGGCCACCGTACTGGAGGCGGCTGAGGGCTACCGCGCCGCGTTCCAGCCGTCCGACCACCTCGACAAGCCCTACGTCAGCGTCTCCGCCGACGTCGTCGTCGCCGAGGACGACGAAACCGCCCGCGAACTGGCCACCGGCTACGGCCCGTGGGTCCGCAGCATCCGCACCGCCGAGGGCGCCATCCCCTTCCCGACCCCGGCACAGGCCCGCGCCCACGCCTGGACCGAAGCAGACCGCGCTCTGGTCGCCGACCGCGTCGACACACAGTTCGTCGGCTCTCCGGGGCGCGTGGCCGACCAGCTCGAACAGCTGCAGGAGGCCACCGGAGCCGACGAGCTGATCATCACCACCATCACCCACGACCACGCCGACCGGGTGCGCTCCTATCAACTCCTCGCAGAAGAGTGGCAACGTCGATGAGCCGGTCGTGGCCCGGTTCCCGCGCGGCGGTCACGGAGGGACGGACTGCCGGTCATGACGCTCGATCGACGCTGAGCGTCCGCAGACGGGACAGCCTCTGGTACCCGACTCGAATCACTGGAAGAAGCCGAACTTCTTCGGGCTGTAGGAAGTCGTCTCAGAGTCCGGCCGGGAGAACGCTCCGTCGCCGTATGAGCGCTGACGTTGTCGCGTGACCCGGGCGGGCTCGGCCTGATCATGCCGTGGACTGTTCGGTACTGTGTTCGTCCGGGAAGGGCCGGGAAGGTCCGGGAAGG
>NZ_JBSFTY010000122.1:0-20490 GCF_053591515.1 Streptomyces sp. NPDC003011 | reverse complement strand
GACCGGGGCGACCGCACCGACCGCACCGACCGTCCCGCCGCGGGCCGTTCCTTCGAGCGCCGTGACGACCGTGGCGGGTTCCTCGGCGAGGCGGCGGCCCTGGTCGTCGAGCACGGCGGGACGCTGTCCGGGGAGCACGGTGACGGGCGGGCCCGTGGTGAGCTGCTGGAGGTCATGTACAGCCACCGGATGATCCGGGCGTTCGCCGCCTTCAAGCAGGCCTTCGACCCCGAGGGCCTGCTGAATCCCGGTGTCATCGTGGCCCCGGCCCCTCTGGATGCCGACCTCGCCCTGCACACACGGGAAGTGCTGCCCGTCAGCACGCTCTTCAGCTTCCCGCACGACGAGGACGGCTTCGAAGGCGCTGTGCGCCGGTGCGTCGGCGTCGGCCGCTGCCGCAGCGACGCGGGGGGCGTGATGTGTCCGAGCTACCGGGCCACGGGGGAGGAGAACGACTCGACCCGGGGCCGGGCCCGCCTGCTCCAGGAGATGGTGCGGGGGGAGACGGTTCAGGACGGCTGGCGCTCGACCGAGGTCCGCGACGCCCTGGACCTGTGCCTGTCCTGCAAGGCGTGCTCCAGCGACTGCCCGGTCGGCGTCGACATGGCCACGTACAAGGCGGAGTTCCTGCACCAGCACTACAAGGGCCGCCTGCGGCCCCGCTCCCACTACTCGCTGGGCTGGCTGCCCCTGACCTCCGCCCTCGCCGGATACGCGGCCCGGCCCGTCAACGCGCTGCTGCGCGGGCCGGTCGGCAGACTGCTGGCCCGGCTGGGAGGCGTGACCACCGAGCGCACGATCCCGGCCTTCGCCTCCCGCCGCGCTCTGCGCAGGACCCTGCGCGCGACGAAGACCGGCGAACCGGCGAGGGCCCTGCTCTTCGTCGACAGTTTCACCCGCGCCTTCCGCCCCCGGGTGGCGGGTGCCGCGAGCCGCGTCCTCGCCGACGCCGGTATTCCCACCACCGCGCAGGACGGCCTGTGCTGCGGCCTGACCTGGGTCAGCACAGGACAGCTGTCCGTGGCCCGCACGATCATGGCCCGCACGGTCGCCCACCTGGACAACGGCGATGACCGGCCGATCATCGTGGCCGAGCCCAGCTGCGCCGCCGCCCTCAAGCGCGACGTGCCCGAACTGCTCGGCACCGAGGCCGCCCGGCGCGTCGCGGACCGTGTCCAGACGTTCACCGGGGCTCTGACCGACCTCGCCGCTCCGGGCTGGACCCCGCCGCCGCTGCCGGAGAACGTCGTGCTCCAGACCCACTGCCACGAGTACGCCACCTTCCAGGGCCGCCGCCCCGCCGACCTGCTGCGCCGGCTCGGCGTAGGAAAGGTCGACGAGGCCGAGGGCTGCTGCGGACTCGCCGGGAACTTCGGCTTCGAGGCAGAGCACTACGACACCTCGATGGCCGTCGCCGACCTGGCCCTCAAACCCCGCCTCGACGGCATCGACGAGGCGGCACGAGACGACCGACGCACCGTCGTCGTGGCCGACGGCTTCAGCTGCGCCACCCAGATCGACCACCTCAGCGGTGACCGTGACATCCGCGCCCTGCACCTCGCGGAACTCCTCGACCCCGCCGCCGATCAACACCCTACGGAGACCTCATGACCGACACACCCACGCAGTTGTTCATCGGCGGCGCCTGGGTGGACGCCGCGGACGGCGCCACCATGCCCGTGGACGACCCCGCGACCGGCGAGATCATCGCGCACGTCGCGGACGCGGGAGCGAAGGACGCCCGGCTCGCGGAGGACGCCGCCGTCCAGGCGCAGGCTGAGTGGGCGCGCACGGCTCCGCGGGCGCGCAGCGAGATCCTGCGCCGCGCGTACGAGATCATCCTCGACCGCACCGACGAGCTCGCCCACCTCATGACGGCCGAGATGGGCAAGCCCCTGGCCGAGGCCAGGGGAGAGGTGGCGTACGCGGCGGAGTTCTTCCGGTGGTTCTCGGAGGAGGCCGTGCGCATCGACGGCGGCGGCGGCATTCTGCCGGACGGGCGCAACCGCATGCTGCTCTCCCGCCGTCCGGTCGGACCCTGCTTGCTGATCACCCCGTGGAACTTCCCGCTGGCCATGGGCACCCGCAAGATCGGCCCGGCGGTCGCCGCGGGCTGCACGATGATCCTCAAGCCGGCCCCGCAGACGCCTCTCTCCAGTCTGGCTCTCGCCGCGATCCTCAAGGAGGCCGGGCTGCCGGACGGCGTGCTGAACGTCGTCACCACCTCCCGCCCGGGGGAGGTGTGCGAACCGCTGCTGCGCGGCGGGAGGGTTCGCAAACTGTCCTTCACCGGCTCCACGGCGGTCGGGCGGCTGCTGCTGGCCCAATGCGCGGACACGGTCGTGCGGACCTCGATGGAGCTGGGCGGCAACGCCCCGTTCATCGTCTTCGAGGACGCCGACCTGGAGACGGCCGTGGACGGCGCGATGCTCGCCAAGATGCGCAACATGGGGGAGGCGTGCACCGCCGCGAACCGCTTCTTCGTCCACCGGTCGGTGGCGGCGGAGTTCGCGCAGCGCCTCGCCCGGCGCATGGGGTCGCTCGTCGTGGGTCCCGGCACCCGGGACGGGGTCGACGTCGGCCCGCTGATCGACCTCGCCGGACGCGCCAAGGTCGAGGACCTGGTGGCCGACGCGGTGGAGCGCGGCGCCCGGGTGCTCGTCGGCGGTCGTGTGCCCGAAGGGCCGGGCTGCTTCTACCCGCCGACCGTGCTCACCGACGTCGACCCCGGCAGCCGCCTGATGGACACGGAGATCTTCGGCCCGGTCGCCGCGATCCTCACCTTCGACGACGAGGACGAGGTGCTCCGCCGGGCCAACGACACCCCCTGGGGCCTCGTCGGCTACGTCTTCACCGAGGGCCTGAGCCGGGCGCTTCGCGTCAGCGAACGCCTGGAGGTCGGCATGGTCGGCCTGAACACCGGCCTCGTCTCCAACCCCGCCGCACCCTTCGGCGGCGTCAAGCAGTCCGGCCTCGGCCGCGAGGGCGGCAGAGTCGGAATCGACGAGTTCCTGGAGTACCAGTACCTCGCGGTGCCGGTGCGATGACGGCGGTGGTCCTGCCCTGACCTGCGCCCCCTCGCGCACCGCGCGGGCCGCCCCGTGCCCGGTCCTTCCTTCCTGACCGGGCACGGGGCAGACGGCCTTGCTCCTCCCGCTCCACAGGTCAGGTGTCCCTGGCCGACGCCCCCGGTGCCGGCCAGGGGCTTCGCCATGGCCCGTCCAGTGAGGACTCAAGGAGCACCAGTCCCTCGGCGCCTCCCTCACGCGGCACCGAGCGCGGCACCGAGCGCGGCACCGCCCCGCGCAGCCAGGGGCGCGCAGGGAAGCCGGAGCCGCGGTCAGGCCAGGTGGCGGGCGGTGATCTCCGCCGCGGTGTCGGCGACCAGCCGGCCCAGCTCGGGCAGCCGGTCCTGAGCGAAGCGGGAGTCGGGCAGGGAGACGGCCACCGCCGCGAGCGGCGTGCCGTCGCCGTCCACGACGGGCGCGGCGATGGCGCAGACACCGGGCAGGTACTGGTTGCGGTTCACGGCGTAGCCGTCGCTGCGGACGCGCCGCAGTTCGGCGCGGAGTTCCGCGGGGTCGGTGGGGGTGGAGTCGCTGTAGCTCTCCAGTCCACGGGTGACGATGTCGTCGATGTCCGCCGCCGGAAGATGCGCGAGGACGGCGTGCCCGGTGGCGGTGGCGTGCAGGGGTGAGATGTCGCCGATGGCGTGGAAGGTGCGTACCGCCTGGTCGCAGTCCACGCGGTCGACGACGACCATGTACTGAGGTGCGTCCGGGACGGAGAGGTGGATGGTCTCGTTCACCGTGTCGCGGAGGCGGACCATGGGTTCGCGGGCGGCGGCGTAGAGGCTGGATCCCTGGAGGGCGGCGGGGCGTACGGCCAGGACGCGGGCGCCGACCTCCCAGCGGGTGGTGTCCTTGCGGTTGGCGCGCAGCCAGCCGGCTTCGGCCAGGGAGACCAGGGTGCGCTGCACGGTCGACTTGGGCAGTCCGAACAGCTTGGTCAGTTCCCCCACGGTCACCGGCTGGTGCTGCGCGACCGCCTCCAGCATGCGCAACGACCTGGTCAGGCTCTTCATTTCCATCCGGTTCCCCCCGGCCGGTCCTCGGAATATCCGGACGACACCTCTTGACTCCCTCCCAAACGACTGCCATTCTCGTGCCAGATTCTAGCATATCATTCCACAATGTGGCACAGTGAAGCCCGCAGCGGCACGACGGCCGAGTCGAGAACGCCGGCGTCGCCTACCCAGGCGTTCCTCGGCACCATGTACCTCGCGGTGCCACTGCGATGACGGCGGTCATGCCCTGACCGCGCCGTCCGCGCACCGCGCGGGGCCGCCCCGCGTCCGGCCTCCCCCCGGCCGGGCGCGGGGCTCGGGCCGGCTGCGCGGCCACTGTGGCCCCGCCGCTGTGACCCCACCACTCGACCCACCACTTGACCCGCCGCTGTGACCCGTCACTGTGACAATGTCCAAGACATGGAGGTGCCCTCATGGGCAGCACTGATCCCGTCGGCGACGACTTCTGGGAACGCGTTCGTGCGGCCTATCCGGAGCAGCGCCCGTTGCTGAACCTGAACAACGCGGCCGTGAGCCCGCCGCCGTTGGTCGTGGAACAGGCGGCGATCGACGCCTACCGGTCCGTCAGCCACAACCCCGACGTCACCATGTGGCAGAAGCTCGATCCCGCGCTCCCCGACGTCAAGGCGCAGCTGGCGCGGCTGATCGACTGCGAGCCGGACGAGATCGCGCTCAACCGCAACTCCACCGAGGGACTGTGCACGGCGATCTTCGGTATTCCGCTGTCGGCGGGCGACCAGGTCGTGGTGTCGGCGTGGGACTACCCGAGCGTGCTCGCGGCCTGGTCGCAGCGGCAGGAACGCGAGGGGATCGAGGTGGTGACGGCCGACTTCGACCTGATGGACAGCGACGACGACGTCGTGGCGGCGTACACCGCGGCCCTCACCTCGCGTACCCGGGTGCTCCAGCTGACCCACATGTACCACTGGACCGGGCGGGTCGTGCCGGCCGGGAAGCTGTGCCGGCTGGCGAGGGAGAACGGCACCCTCACGGTCGTCGACGGTGCCCAGATCTTCGCGCAGCAGCCGGTCAGCTTCCGCGAGCTCGGTTGCGACTACTACGTGACCAGCCTGCACAAATGGATGGGCGCGCCGGTGGGCAACGGCATGCTCGTGGTCAGGCGGGACCGGATCGACGACACCTGGCCTCTGCTGGCCCCCTTCGACCCGCCGCCGCTGCGCGTCGACAAGTTCGACCACTGGAACCTCGGTACGTACAACTCGGCGCTTCAGGCGGGGATCGCGCCGGCCGCACGGCTCCACCGGGAGATCGGCGTCCAGAGGATCCACGCGAGGCTGCGGGAGCTGACCCGCCACTGGGTGGATCTCGCCCGGGACATCCCCGGATTCCGGCTGCACACCCCGCTCGACACCGAGAACCTGGGCGCGGTCACCCTGTTCTCGATCGACGGCCTGGACAACAGGGCCGTGGAGCGGGAGCTGAGAGAGACCCACCAGATCCATACGAAGTACCGCGAGGTACGGCATCTGCGAGGGCTCCGCGTGTCACCGGGCGTCTACATGCGCAAGGACGAGCTCGACCGCTTCGTCGCGGCGCTCTCAGAGGTGGTCGGGAAGGGGTACGCGGCGCGCGGGCTCCGCTGACCCCCTTGCCGGCCGATGGCCCCGACGCCTGGCGGGACGCCCGTCGCGGCGCGGCTGCCTGGCCCCGTGCTCCGGGGCCAGGCAGCCCGTCCCCGTCCCCGTCTCAGGTGCCGAGGCGGCGCGCCGCGATGTCCGCCGCCGTGTCAGCGACGAGGCGGCCCCACTTGGGCAGCCGGTCCGGGTCGTACCGGGAGGCGGGCATCGACACCGCCACCGCCGCGAGCGGCGTGCCGTCCTCGTCCAGGATGGCCGCGGCCACCGCGCACACGTCCGGCCGGTACTGGTTGAGATTCACCGAGTAGCCGTCCGTCCGTACGCGGTCCAGCTCGGCCCGCAGCGCGGCGGAATCGGCCGGCGTGGAGTCGCTGAAGCGCTCCAGTCCGCGGTCGATGAGTTCGTCGACGTCCGCTCGCGGCAGACGCGCGAGGATCGCCCGCCCCGTGGCGGTGGCGTGCAGGGGCGAGGTGTCGCCGATGCCGTAGAACGTCCGTACCGCCTGGTCGCAGTCCACGCGGTCGACCACCACCATGCACTGCAACGCGTCCGGGACGGAGAGGTGGATGGTCTCGTTCACCGTGTCGCGGAGGCGGACCATGGGTTCGCGGGCGGCGGCGTAGAGGCTGGATCCCTGGAGGGCGGCGGGGCGTACGGCCAGGACGCGGGCGCCGATCTCCCAGCGGGTGGTGTCCTTGCGGTTGGCGCGCAGCCAGCCGGCTTCGGCCAGGGAGACCAGGGTGCGCTGCACGGTCGACTTGGGCAGTCCGAACAGCTTGGTCAGTTCCCCCACGGTCACCGGCTGGTGCTGCGCGACCGCCTCCAGGATGCGCAACGACCTGGTCACACTTTTCATTTCCATCCGGTTTCCCCCTGTTAATCCTGAAAATATCCGGCCGACACCCTCTTGACTCCCTTCTGGGTGGCTGTCATTCTCGTGCCAGATTCTAGCACATCGTTCCACAATGTGGCACAGGCTCACGAGAGGCCGAAGCCCCCTTCCCCGGACAGTGCAGGCGTGGCCCTCGACCCGTCGCCGCAGTCCCCTCCGGAATCCGAGAGTCCGCATACCGGGCGTTCAGCATCCACGCCCCGGGAGACGAAAGGAACCCCTTGTGTCTGCCAAGAAGCGCGTCGCCGTCGTAGGCGCCGGAACGATGGGCAGTCAGGCCGCCTGGCGGCTGGCCGCCCGTGGAGCCGAGGTCGTCGGGTACGACCGCTTCGCCCCCGGCCACGACCGCAGCGCGGCCGGCGGGGAGACCCGGATCTTCCGCAGCGCGCACTTCGAGGACTCCCGGTACGTCCCGCTGCTCCAGCACGCCGACGCCCTGTGGGAACAGCTCCAGCAGGACACCGGCCGCGAGCTGCGCCGCCTGACCGGCTGCCTGCTGATGGGGCCCACCGAGCACCACCAGATGGCCACCGTCCTGCAGTCCATCGCCGAGCACGGCCTCGACCACGAGGTGCTCGACGCCGAGGCGCTCGCCAAGCGCTTCCCGCAGTTCCGCATCGAGGACGGCGACGCGGCCGTACTCGACCGCCGCGCCGGCTTCATCCGGCCCGAGCTGACGATCCAGACCGCCGCCCGGCGGGCGGAGGAGCTGGGCGCCCGCATCCACCGCTACACCACGGTCCGCGAGATCGTGCCCAGCGGCAGCGGCGTGGAGGTCCGCACCGACGCCGGCAGCGAACACTTCGACGCGGCCGTGGTCAGCCCCGGCCCGTGGGTGAACGACCTGCTGCCGGACCTGCCGTGGGAGGTGGACATCCGCCGGCTGGTCAGCGCGTGGTACGTGCCCGCCACCGACGCCTGGTTCGGCGCGGAGCGCCCGGCGTTCATCCGCACCGCGCCCACGCACTGCTACGGCCTGCCCTCCCCGGACGGCGTCTCCGTCAAGCTCGGCCTGTCCCGCGCCCTGCACCGGCCCGCGGGCGACCCGAACCAGCTGGACCGGACCGTGCAGCCGGAGGAACTGGAGATCTTCACCGAGCTGATCGGCCGCCACATGCCGGACCTCGACCCCGACCCGGTCCGGCTCTCCGTCTACATGGAGGGCTACACCGAGAGCAGCCGCCCGCTGGTCGGCCCGCTGCCCGGCAACGACAACGTCGTGCTCCTGGCGGGCTTCTCCGGCCACGGCTTCAAACTCTCGCCCGCGTTCGGCGACATCGCGGCCGACCTCGCGCTGGACGGCACCTCACCCCAGCCCATCGACTTCGTCTCCACCCTGAACCGAGCGGACGCGTGACGACCATGACGCAGCACCTGACCGTCGGCGCTCTGAGTGCCGAGCCCGGCGCCAAGGCCCGTGGCACCGTCCCCGTCGACCTCGGCACCCTCACCGTGGACATTCCCCTGGCCCTGGTCAACGGAGCCCACCCCGGCCCACGGGTCGTCATCACCGCGGGTGTGCACGGCGGCGAGTTCAGCGGCATCGACGCGGCCACGCGGCTCGCCGCGCTGCTGGACCCCGGCGAGGTGCACGGGCAGGTCGTCGTCTGTCCGGTCGCCAACCCCCCGGCCGTCTACCAGGGCCGGCTCGGCGTCTCCCCGCTCGACGGCGTCAACATCAACCGCGTCTTCCCCGGTGACCCGGACGGCAGCCCGACCGAGCGGCTGGCCGCCTGGCTCTTCGCGCACCTGCTGGACGGCGCGGACGCGTACCTCGACCTCCACTCCGGCGGCATCGACGAGGTCCTCAGGAACTTCGTCGGCTACCGCCTCACCGGCGACCCCGAACTCGACGCGAGGACCGCGGACATGGCCGGCGCCCTCGGCATCGAGGACGTCATCCTCGGCCTGAACGCCGACGGCGGCAACAGCCACGCCGCCGCCGTCCGCCAGGGCATCCCGGCGATCCTCGTCGAGACCGGCCAGCTCGGCGAACGCGACGCCGAGACCGCCCGGAGCCTGGTCGTCGGCCTGTACGGGGTACTGAGCAGGCTCGGCGTCCTCGACACCGAGGCCCAGAACACGACGACCCCGCGCGAGTGGCTCTGGGCCGCCGGAGTCACCGCCGAGGCCACCGGCCTGTGGTACCCCTCGTTCGCCGTCGGTGACGACGTGACCGAGGGCCAGGTCATCGGCCACGTCGTCGACCCGGTCGACGGCCAGGAGCACAAGGTCCACACCCCCGCCACGGGACGGATCTTCTACGGCATGCGCGGCCTGACCGTCACCCCCGGCGCCGAACTCGCCGCCATCGCCGCACCCGCCCCCCGGGACCCCGGCCACTGAAGACCCCCACCCCCCCAGCAACGCCCCAGAAGAACGAGTCTTCACCAGCACGAACTCCCCCTTCGTCTCTCATCCCGTACCGCACCCAGGAGGCCCTCGTGAAAGATGTCCGGATAGACCGCAGAATGTTCCTGCGCTCAGCCGGCGGCGTCGCCGCAGGCATCGCCGCCGCCACGACGCTCAGCGCGTGCGGCACCGGCAACAGCCGGTCCGTCGGCGGCGGGAAGAGCTCCAGGACGCTCGTCGTGCGCGACACCGGCGGCACCTACGGCGAGGCCAACCAGAAGGCCATCTACGAGCCGTTCACCAAGGAGACCGGCATCCAGGTCAAGGTGGTGAACATCGGCTACGCGCAGATGCTCGCCCAGATCAAGCAGGGCCGCCCGCAGTTCGACGTCATCGACGACTCGATGGCCGACTACGTCCTGTTCAAGAAGGAGGACGCCACCGAGGACCTCGACTTCGACCGGCTGAAGAACTTCAAGAACGCCGGCGTGGCCAAGAGCCTGGTGACCTCCAACGCGGTCGGCAAGAACTACTGGTCCAGCGTGATGGCGTACCGAACGGACGCATTCGGTGGGAAGAAACCTTCCTCCTGGGCCGACTTCTGGGACACCGGGTCGTTCAAGGGCAACCGTGCCCTCCAGGCGCTCGACGCCGACTACCCGGAGCTGGAGTTCGCCCTCCTCGCCGACGGCGTGGCGCTGGACCAGCTCTACCCCCTCGACGTGGACCGCGCCTTCCGGGTCCTCGACGAGATCAAGGGCTCCGTCCGGAAGTTCTGGGACACCGGCGCACTGCCGGGCGTGCTGCTGGGCCGCAAGGAGGTCGTGGCCTCCAGCGTCTGGCACGGCCGCCTCGACGCGCTGATCAAGGGCGGCGCACCGCTCGCCTACCAGTGGAACGGCGCCCGCCGGCAGAGCAACGGCTGGGGCATCCCCAAGGGCGCCGCCAACACCGACGCCGCCTACCAGCTCATCGACTTCTCGCTGCGGCCCGAGGTGCAGGCGAACTACGCCGAGATCTACCCCATGGCCCCCGTGGTGCCCGCCGCCTACAAGAAGCTCTCGGCGGCCACCGCCGCGAACCTCGCCAGCTCCCCCGGGCACCTGGAGTCCGGCTTCGACCTGGACGTCGAGTGGTGGATCACCAACCAGGACGCCGTGTCCAAGCGCTGGCAGGAGTGGACGCATGCCTGAGACCGACGTCATGACCGAGCTGTCCCCGGCCTCTCCGGCGAGCCTGTCGGGTTCCGGGAAACCACTGTCCGTGACCGCGCTGCGCAAGACGTACGGCGGAGTGACGGCCGTCGACGAGGTCTCCATGGAGATCGCGGCGGGTGAGTTCGTCACGTTCCTGGGGTCCTCCGGCTCCGGGAAGACCACGACCCTGATGATGATCGCCGGGTTCTGCGAGCCCGACTCCGGCAGCATCGTCGTCGGCGGCCGGGACGTGACCCGGCTGGCCCCGCAGAAGCGCGGTCTGGGCTTCGTCTTCCAGCAGTACCTGCTCTTCCCGCACATGACGGTGTGGGAGAACGTGGCCTTCCCGCTGCAACTGCGCGGTGTGCCCAAGGAGGAACTGCGGCGCCGGGTCGGCGAGACGCTGGAGATGGCCGGGCTGTCCGCCATGGCCCGCCGCCGCCCGCGCGAACTGTCCGGCGGCCAGCAGCAGCGCGTCGCCCTGTGCCGGGCCCTGGTCTACCGGCCGCCGGTGATCCTCATGGACGAGCCGCTCGGCGCCCTCGACAAGAAGCTGCGCGACCAGCTCCAGACCGAGATCAAGCGCATCCAGCGCGAACTCGGCCTGACCGTCATCTACGTGACCCACGACCAGGAAGAGGCCCTGGTGCTCTCCGACCGGATCGCGGTGATGCGGGACGGCAGGATCGACCAGTTCGACACCCCCCGGGAGCTCTTCGAGCGTCCCCGCACCCCGTTCGTCGCCGACTTCCTGGGTGCGGCCAACTTCCTTCCAGGCCGCCTGGAGGAGCAGACGGCGGACCAGACCCTCGTCCGGCTCGACACCGGCGGTCTGCTGAAGGCCCGCCCGCAGGCCGTCCCGGACGGCGCGCGGGTACGGGCCGCGGTCCAGCCCGGCCGGCTCGCCCTCGGTGCGCCGGACGACGGGTTCTGTACCGGGACCGTGGAGACGGTCACCTACGTCGGCACCCTCGTGCGGGTCACCGTCCGTCCGCTCGGCGGCGCGCACACCGACCTCGTACGGCTGGAACTGCCCGCCGGACGCGCGCCGGTCATCGGGGAGCAGGTCAGCCTGACCGCCGCCCCTGGCGACGTCAGCGTGTTCGCGGCGGAAGCGGGCGGGTGACCCATGGCCGGATCCCTCCTCGCCCCCGCGCCCGCGGCGCCGGGCCCCGCGACCCCCGCCGTCCCCAAGGGACGCATGCACCGCCTGCGCCGGGCGCTGTCCGAGCGCCGCACCCGCTTCGGGCTGCTCAACGCCACACCCGTCGTCGTCTACCTGCTGGTGCTGTTCGTCTACCCGATCTTCAGCACCCTCCTCCTCAGCCTCAAGAGCGAGGACGGCGGCTGGACACTGCACTGGTACGCCGACGCGCTCCAGGGTTCCCATCTGGAGATCCTCTTCACCACCCTGCGGATCTCGGCCGAGACCTCACTGCTCGCGCTGGTCATCGGCTTCCTGCTGGCCGCCGCGATATCCCGGCTCAAGCCGCTGTGGGCGGGACTGGTGATGGTCGTCGTCGTCGTGCCGCACTTCATCAGTGCGCTGGTACGCACCTACGGCTGGATCATCCTGCTCGGTGACAACGGCGTGGTGAACAACGTCCTGACCGACCTCAGCGTCCCCGGCGCTCCGTTCCAGTTGCTCTACAACGAGCTCGGGGTCGTCATCGGCACCACCTCCGTGATGCTGCCGTACACCGTCCTGCTGCTCTACGCGGTGATGCGCGGCATCGACCGGCGGCTGCTGGCCGCCGCGGCCAGCATGGGCGCGGGACGGATCACCATCTTCCGCCGGGTCTACCTGCCCATGGTCGCTCCGGGCCTGGTCAACGCGGGCATCCTGTGCTTCATCCTCTGCCTCGGCTACTACCTCACGCCCGCCCTGATGGGCGGCGAGAAGCAGACGATGGTGGCCTCGCTCATCAGCGAGCAGGTCATGAAGCAGAACCAGTGGAACGGCGCGGCCGCGCTCGGCATCATCCTGCTGCTCCTCACCTTCGCCGGGCTGCTCCTGCTGCGGCTGACCAAGGTTCTGAGCGAGGCCGCGAAGAATCGGGGTACGTCATGATCGCGCTGCGCTCGACACTGGCCGGACGCATCACCCTCACCGTCCTGTCCACACTGATCCTGCTGTTCCTGGCGCTGCCGATCGTCCTCATCGTCGTCACCTCCTTCGGCAAGGACGCCTTCGGCTCCTTCCCGCCGGACGCCTGGACACTGGGCTGGTACAAGCAGCTCTTCGCCGACGGCAGCAAGTGGCCGGCCGCGCTCTCGCTGAGCGCCCTGGTCGCCGCGATGACCACGGTCTTCTCGCTCGTCCTGGGCATGACCGCGGCGACCGCGCTGGTCCGCAGCGAACTGCCGCTGCGCTCGGCGGTCTACGGCCTGGTCCTGGCCCCCCTGGTGATCCCCCAGGTCGTCATCGCCCTCGGCATGTTCCTCCTGTTCGAGCCCGCCTCCATGCTCGGCAGCCCGGTCGCCATCGCGCTGGGCCACACCGTGCTCGCCGCACCGATCGCCGTGATGATCCTCATGGCCACACTGAAGGGCATCGACGAACGGCTGGAGGACGCCGCCGCCAGCATGGGGGCGAGCCGCCTCACCGTGGCCCGGCGCATCACGTTCCCCCTGGCCATGCCCGGAATGATCGCCGCCGCGATCTTCTCCTTCATCACCAGCTTCGACGAGTTCTTCATCTCGCAGTTCCTGTCCTCCGTGGACACCGTGACCCTCCCGGTCCAGGTGTTCAACGTCCTCCAGTACAACGTCGACCCGTCGGTGACCGCCGTCAGCGCGATCCTCATCGCGGTCGCCGTCGTGGCCCTCGCCCTGGTCGGCCTGGTGCGCCGGCTCAGCGGCTCCGGCAAGCAGGACGGCCTGCTGCCCACAGAACCCGGACTGGGCCTCCCCGCCGGAAGTGAGACCGCATCATGACCACCAGCACCCGCACCCCGGCCGGTGAACTGTCCGCGACGGCGGCCAGACACCTGCTCCTGAACATGACCCCCAACGGCTCACTCGGCGCCGACGGCGAGAACCTCCTCGTCGTCCAGCGCGGCGAGGGCCCCTACGTCGACGACGCCGACGGCAAGCGCTACATCGACGGTCTCTCCGGCCTGTACTGCTGCCAGCTCGGCTACTCCTACGCCCCCGAGTTCGCGGAGGCGGCGGACAAGCAGCTGCGCGAGCTGTGTTTCAGCCCGCTGTGGTCCTCCTCCGCGCACCCGACGGCCATCGAACTGGCCGAGCGGCTGGCCCGGATCGCCCCAGCGGACATCGAGCACACCTTCTTCTCCGGCGGCGGGGCGGAGGCGGTGGAGACCGCCTGGAAGATCGCCCGCCGCTACCACGCCCTGCGCGGCGAGGAAGGCCGCACCAAGGCGATCTCCCGTCGCGGCGCCTACCACGGGCTGACCATCGGTGCCCTGTCGCTCACCGACGACCCCGGACTGCGCGAGCCGTACGGCCCCGGCGCGATCGACACGACGTTCGTCGCCAACACCAACCGCTTCGGACTGGCCCCCGGGTACGTCGACGACGAGGTGTTCACCGCCCGGCTGCTCGCCGAGCTGGAGGCCGCGATCCTGGCCGAGGGCCCGGACACGATCGCCATGCTGATCGCCGAGCCGGTACAGAACCGCGGCGGTTGCATCACCCCGCCCGCCGGGTACTGGCCGGGCCTGCGCACCCTGGCCGACCGGTACGGCTTCCTGCTCGTCGCCGACGAGGTGATCACCGCCTTCGGACGGCTGGGGGAGTGGTTCGGCGGCGACCGCTACGGCGCCCGCCCGGACATGGTCACCGTCGCCAAGGGCATCACCGCCGGATACGCCCCGATGGGCGCGACCCTGGTCAGCAACCAGGTCACCGAGGTCATCAACCGGCCCGGCGCGGTCCTCAACCACGGCTACACCTTCGCCGGCCACCCGCTGAGCGCGGCCATCGCCCTGCGCAGCCTGGAGATCATGGAGCGGGACCTGATCCTGGAGAACGTCCGCGGCCTCCAGGACCACCTGGCGGGACGGATGGCGTCCCTCGGGGACCTGCCGATCGTCGGCGACGCCCGCGGCGCCGGCTTCTTCTACGCCCTGGAACTCGTCGGCGACCTCGACAACGGCGGCTTCAGCGACACCGCCAGGGCCGACCTGATCACCGACCTGATCCCGCGCCGGCTGCGCGAGGCCGGGCTGCTCGCCCGCGTCTACAACCGTGCCGCCCCGCTGGTGCAGATCGCGCCCCCGCTGATCAGCGACCGCCCGCTCCTCGACCGTATCGCCGACATCCTCGCCAACACCCTCGACGAGGCGTCCGCCCGCCTGTGATCCACGCGTGGGTCCCGGTGACCCGCGCTTTCGAAAGGAACCACCCCCATGTACTCCATCGGTCCGCTGACCGTCGCCCCCGGCGAACGCGCCCAGGGCCTGATCCCGGTCGGCACCAGCAGCTACGGCGTGGAACTCGGCATCCCGTTGATCGTCGTCAACGGCATCGAAGACGGCCCGGTGCTGTGCGTGGACGCGGGCGTGCACGGCGACGAGTACGACGGCCAGGAGGCCATCCGCCGTGTCCTCGCCGAGGCCGACCCGGCCACCCTGCGCGGCACGCTCGTCGGCATCCCCTGCATGAACACCCCCGCCTTCGAGGCAGCCGCCCGCACCAGCGGCCTGGACCACCTGAACCTCAACCGGATCTTCCCGGGAGACGCGGACGGCTCGTACTCCCTGCGCCTGGCCGCCACCTTCGTCGAGCAGGTCGTGCCGGCCATCGACGCCCTGGTGGACCTGCACACCGGCGGCACCTTCGGCGAGATCGCACCCCTCGTCATCCTCCAGGGCGGTTACGAGGAGCTGGCCACGGACCTGGCTCTCGCGTCCGGTCACGAGCTGGTCTGGAAGGGCGGCAAGTGGGGCGGCACGGTCCGCCACCCCACCCTGGCGGCCGGCAAGCCCGCGATCACCATCGAGGCGGGCGGCGGCACCTACCGGGAGTCCAACGTCGGCCTGCACATCGACTCGATCCGCAACATCATGCGCCGGCTCGGCATGACCGACGGCGAGGCGGAACTGCGCGACAGCTACACGGCCGTCTCCGGCACCTTCGCCCGCTCGGCCGCCGGCGGCTTCTTCCTCGGGCACGCCGAGCCGGGGGAGACCTGCAAGGAAGGCGACCTGATCGCCCACATCGTCGACCACTACGGCAACACGCTGGAGGAGGTCCGCGCCCCGCAGGACGGCATCGTGCTGTGGGTGCGCCGGATCCGCACGGTCCGCCCGGGTGACGAGGTCGTCATCTTCGGCGAGGTGCAGGGGGAGATCCGGCCATGAGTGACGACACCCAGCTGCTCCTCGTCGACGGCAAGCAGGTGCCGGCCGCCGACGGCCGCGTCTTCAGTGTCCTGGACCCGTCGGACGGCACGGCCATCGCCCAGGTGGCGCTGGCCGGCAAGGCGGACGTGGACCAGGCGGTGGCGGCGGCGCGCGCGGCCTTCACCTCGCCCGAGTGGGCCCGGATGCGCGCTGCCGACCGGGGCCGGGTGCTCCACCGCATCGCGGAGGCGATCCGCTACCAGGGCGAGCGGCTGGCGCGCCTGGAGAGCCAGGACGTCGGCAAGCCGCTCGCCCAGGCGAAGGCCGATGTCGAGGCCGCCGCCCGCTACTTCGAGTTCTACGCGGGGATCGCCGACAAGCTCGGCGGCGCGACCATCCCCCTCGGGCCCGGTCTGATCGACTACACCGTCCGCGAGCCGATCGGTGTGTCCGGCCAGATCATCCCGTTCAACTACCCGCTGCAGAACACCGCGAGGGGCTCGGCCCCGGCGCTGGCCGCCGGCTGCACGGTGGTGCTCAAGCCCTCCCCGGAGGCACCGCTCACCCCGCTGGAGATCGGCCGGATCGCCCTGGAGTGCGGGCTGCCGCCGGGCGTGCTGAACGTCGTCCCCGGCGACGGCGAGACCGGCGCGGCGCTGGCCGGGCACCCGGGCATCGACCAGGTCACCTTCACGGGCTCGGTGCCGACCGGCATCAAGGTCGCCCAGGCGGCCGCGGCCAACGTGGTGCCCTCGGTGACCGAGCTGGGCGGCAAGTCGCCGTTCGTCGTCTTCGCCGACGCCGACTTCGACCTGGCACTCACCGCGATCCTGGGTGCCTCGTTCAGCAACGCGGGACAGATGTGCTCCGCCGGGACGCGCCTGCTGCTCCAGCGCGGCGCCGAGACGTTCCTGGACCGGCTGGTGGAGAAGATCGCCGCCCTGCGCGTCGGCCCCGGCCTGAGCGACTCGGACATCGGCCCGCTCGTCGCCGCCCGGCAGCGCGACCGGGTGCTGGGCTACCTGGACCTGGCCCGGGAGGAGGGCGCGACGGTCCGCGCCGGCGGCGGTGCGCCGTCCGACCCGGCCCTGGCCGACGGCTACTTCATCGAGCCGACCGTCCTGACCGGCCTGACCAACCAGGCGCGTTGCGCCCGCGAGGAGATCTTCGGCCCGGTCGTCACCGTCATCGACTTCGACGACGCGGACGAGGCCCTGGACATCGCCAACGACAGCCCCTACGGCCTGTCCTCTTATGTCTGGACCCGCGACATCGACACGGCGATGCGCCTGGCCGAAGGCATCCGGGCCGGCCAGGTCTACGTCAACGCCACCGGTGTCGGCACCGGCGTCGAGCTCCCCTTCGGCGGCTACAAGCACAGCGGCTGGGGCCGGGAGAAGGGCCTCGAAGCGCTGGCGAGCTACACGCAGACCAAGAACGTCTGCATCGGATTCGGGAGCCGGCCATGAGATACCGCACCCTCGGCGAACGCGGGCCGGCCGTCTCGGTGGTCGGCGTCGGCGGGAACAACTTCGGCTCCCGCCTGGACGAGGACGGGACGAAGGCCGTCGTCCACGCCGCCCTCGACGCCGGGATCACCCTGTTCGACACCGCCGACATGTACGGCGGGTTCGGGGAGGCGGGCGGCACGCGCGGTGACGGCGAACGACTCCTCGGCGCCGCCCTCAAGGGCCACCGCGACGACGTCGTCCTCGCCACCAAGTTCGGCATGGACATGGGCCGGGAGGCCGACCTGTACGGCCCGCGAGGCGCCCGCGGCTACATCCGGCACGCCGTCGAGGCCTCCCTGCGCCGGCTCGGCACCGACCGGATCGACCTGTACCAGTACCACGAGCCGGACGGCGTCACCCCGCTCGACGAGACGATCGCCGCCCTGCGGGAACTGGTCGACGAGGGCAAGATCGGCCACATCGGCTGCTCCAACCTCCCGGCCGAGAACATGTCCGAGGCGTTCGTCAGCACCCAGGCCCGGTACCACCTGCTCGACCGCAGCGTGGAGGACGACCTGATCCCGGCCTGTCTGGAACACGGGCTCGGTCTGCTGCCGTACTACCCGCTGGCCAACGGGCTGCTCAGCGGCAAGTACCGGCGCGGCGAGCAGCCCCCGCCCGGCAGCCGCCTGTCCTGGCGGCAGGGCTGGCTCACCGACGCCGCCCTCGACCGCGTCGAGGCGCTCACCGAGTACGGCGCCGAACGCGGCCTGACCCTCCTTCAGGTCGCGGTGGGCGGACTGGCGGCCCTGCCCGCCGTCGGCTCCGTCATCTGCGGCGCCATGACCCCCGCACAGGTCACCGCCAACGCGGCGGCGGCCGACTGGATACCCGACGCGGCCGACCTGGCCGCCCTCGACGCGATCGTCACCCCCGGCGGGCGGATCGTCTGACCCGCAGCTCCACTCCCTCTGCAAGAACCGGAAACCGAGGTTGAACACCATGCGAGAGATCGTCACCTTCGACGCCTACGGCACTTTGGTCGACTTCCAGCTCGGCCCCACCACCCTCAAGGTCCTCTCCGACCGGCTGGACCTGGACAACCTGGACGTCGACGAGTTCCTCGACGACTTCCGCGTCATGCGCTTCCAGGCCGTCCTGGAGGCCTACCGCCCCTACCACGAGATCCTGCACTCCAGCCTGCGGATGGCCATGCGCCTGCACGGCCTGGAATACCGCACCTCCGACGGCGACGCCCTCGTCGAGGCCGTCCCCACCTTCGGCCCCTTCCCGGAGGTCCCGGACGCCCTGCGCGCCCTGAAGACCAAGTACGAGATCGCCATCATCACCAACAGCGACGACAACCTGATCGCACGCAACGTCGAGAACATCGGCGTGGAGTTCGACCACGTCATCACCGCCCAGCAGGCCCGCGCCTACAAGCCCGACCGGCAGACCTTCGAGCACGCCTTCAAGACCATGGGCGTCGAGCCGTCGCAGGTCATCCACACCGCCCAGGGCTGGGAGTACGACCACATCCCCACCCGCGACCTCGGCCTGAAGCGCCGGGTGTGGATCAACCGGTACGGCCGCCCCGGCAGCGCCGACTACCAGCCCTACGACGAGCTGCCCGACCTGTCGGGCCTGCCGAAGCTGCTCGGCTGCTGACCCGCGGCGACACGGCGACACAGGACAGAGAACACAGAGGACGCACGCCATGAAGCAGATCCCCTACTGGCTCGACACCGCTCCCGCCCTGCCCGACCGGTCCGGAAAGGACCTGCCCGACCAGGCGGACGTGGTGGTCGTCGGCGGCGGCCTCACCGGCCTGTCCACCGCCTACCACGCCGCCCGCAAGGGCGCCCATGTCGTCCTGGTCGAGAAGGACAAGGTCGGCTCGGGCGCCTCCGGGCGCAACGGCAGCATGTGCACCCAGGGCCTCACCATCGGAGTCGGCGAGGCCCGCAAGCGCTACGGCCAGGAGCGCGCCCGCGAGCTGTACGACTCCTTCCGCGAGGCCGTCGACGTCGTCGAGGAACTCACGCGCACCGAGAAGATCGACTGCGACTTCAACCGCTCAGGACGCCTCGGCGTGGCCTTCAAGCCCCAGCACTTCGAGTCGATGAGGGCCACCCAGCGCGACCTGGCCGAGAACTTCGACCACCACACCACGCTGCTCTCCCCCCGTGAGCTGAAGTCGGAGCTGGGCTCGGACTACTACCACGGCGCCCTGCTCGACCCGCTCAGCGCCGCCCTGCACGTGGGCAAGTACGTCCACGGCCTGGCGGAAGCCGCCGAGCGCGCCGGCGCGCAGATCCACGAGCGGAACGCGGCCACCGGCCTCACCCGCCTCCCCGGCGGCGGCTTCCTGGTCGAGACCCTCAACGGCACGATCCGCGCCAAGCAGGTCATGGCCGCGACCGACGCCTACACCGACAAGGCACTGCCGTGGTTCCGCAAGCGGCTGATCAACGTCGGCAGCTTCATCATCGTCACCGAGCCGCTGGGTGAGGCGCGTGCCAAGGAGCTGATCCCCAACGCCCGTCTGGTGGTCGACTCCAAGAACATCGGCCACTATCTCCGCCTCACCCCCGACAACCGCCTCGCCTTCGGCGGGCGGGCCCGCTTCGCGCCGTCCAACCCGGCCTCCGACGTCAAGAGCGGAGACATCCTCAAACGGGAGATGACGGAGATCTTCCCGCAGCTGGCGGGCGTGCGGGTCGACTACGTGTGGGGCGGCATGGTCGGCTTCTCCTGGGACCGTCTCCCGCACGCGGGCGAGGCCAACGGCCTGTACTACTCCATGGGGTACTGCGGCCACGGCGTCCAGATGGCCACCTACATGGGCCGCGCCGTCGCCGAGATGATGGACGGCAAGCCGGAGGCCAACCCCCTGCGCGGCCTCGGCTTCCCCAAGGTCCCCGTCCCCTTCTACAACGGCACCCCCTGGTTCCTGCCGTTCGGCGGCGCCTACTACAAGGCCAAGGACCGACTGCGCTGAGCCGCCGCCGCCGACAGCGGCGGCACCCCGGGGGCTTTCCGCGACGTGGTCGCGGGAAGCCCCCCGCCGTTTCGGGCGGCGACATCAACCTGCCGCCGATGCAGGCCCATTCGTCCGTCATGCCTGCCATGACCTCGGGCCGCAGCACGCCGGCGAGGGCATCGGCAGGCTGACGACCTCGGGGATCACCGGGTTGACCTTGCCGGGGCCGGGACACCGCTGGTGCGGGCCTATCCACGACTGCCTGATCACTGAGCGGCTGTCACCCGGCTGCGTCGTCCCCTTGGTCCAGCCGGACGTAGGTCATGGCCTGCGGCATCGCAGGACCCCGACGGGCAGGTTCGCCCGGAGGGTCGTCAGCGTGCCGCGTCCGCGTCCCGGGTCCGGTCCGGGTGGCGCGGCACCAGGGCCACCGCCAGGGCCGGGACCACGGCGAGGACGAGCCAGGGAACGGCGGCCGGGAGCCCCAGGTCGAGCAGGGAACCGGTGGCCGCGCTGCCGATGAGGACGATCAGGCCGGAGACGGAGGAGAGCGCGCCGATGTAGAGGCCGATCCGGCCGTCTTCGGCGAGGTCGGGCACCCATGCGCGGGCGGCCGGGACGA
>NZ_JBSFTY010000121.1:0-20515 GCF_053591515.1 Streptomyces sp. NPDC003011 | reverse complement strand
GCGGATCCGCGCAGCACGGCCAGCACCGGATGCCCGTTGCGCTGGGCATCGGAGAGGCGTTCGAGGAGGACCAGGCCGACACCCTCGCCCCAGCCGGTGCCGTCGGCGGCGTCCGCGAAGGGCTTGCACCGTCCGTCGGGGGCCAGCCCCCGCTGCCGCGAGAACTCCACGAACACGCCCGGAGTGGCCATCACGGTCACCCCGCCCGCCAGCGCCAGGTCACACTCACCGTTGCGCAGCGCCTGCGCGGCCAGATGCAGAGCCACCAACGACGACGAGCAGGCGGTGTCCACCGTCACCGCCGGGCCCTCGAGCCCGAACGTGTAGGCCACCCGCCCCGAAGCCACACTCGCCGCACTCCCATTGCCCAGGAAGCCGTCGTAGCCGCTGGGCAGCCGGTCGAGGAGCCGGGCGACGTACTCGCTGTACATGACGCCCGCGTAGACGCCGGTCCTGGTGCCTCTGAGGGTGTGCGGGTCCAGGCCCGCACGCTCGAAGACTTCCCAGGCGGTCTCCAGGAGCAGCCGCTGCTGCGGATCGGTGGCTGTCGCCTCCCGGGGGCTGATGCCGAAGAAGGCCGCGTCGAACGCCGCCGCGTCGTGCAGGAAGCCGCCCTCGCGCGCGTAACTCCGGCCGCTGGCGTCCGGATCCGGGTCGAAGAGGCCGTCGAGGTCCCAGCCGCGGTTGACCGGGAAGCCCGAGACGGCGTCCGTGCCCTCGGCCACCAGGTTCCACAGGTCCTCGGGCGAGCGCACCCCGCCCGGGTAACGGCAGGCCGTCGAGACGATCGCCACCGGCTCCCGCGCCCCGGTTTCCAGGACGGAGAGCCGCTGCTGCGCTTCGTGCAGTTCGGCAGTGACCCATTTCAGGTACTCGACGAGCTTGTCTTCCTTGGACATCCGCACTCGATCCAGTCGTGGCGAAAGGCGAAGGCATGCTGTCGGTGAGTTTCCGTACGGGCGCTAAAGGGCCCCTAAGAATTGCCGAAGTCACGAAACCGTCAGTCCGTCGAACCGTCCGGTACCGCGTGGAACGACATGTCCGTGTGACCGCTGAAGACCCTCATATGGCGGATGAGACCGCGGCCGTCGATCCGCATCAGCGCGATCAGGGAGATCCTCAGGAGCTTGCCGTCCGGCAGCTGTCCGGGGCGGAGTTCGGCGACGATCGGGACGGCCACGTGTTCGCCGTCCAGGCCGGCGACGGGGGCGCCGGGAGTCTCATGGATGCCGTAGGCGACCAGGCCCGCGAGGTGGGCCCGGTAGGCGGCCCGGTCGGCGAAGGTCTTGTCCCCGACCGGGTCCTCGACGTGCGGCGGGTCGGTGAAGAGGGCAAGGACCCCGTCCACGTCGCCGGCGTTGATCCGTCTGCAGTACTCCAGAGCGACCCGTTTACGTGCGGCCTCGTCCAGCATCGATGCTCCTCCCTGACGGCGCTGCGGGCTCGTCCGGCCCGGGGGGCATGGTCGGCGTCGCCGCCAAAGCGACGCCAAAACGCGGTGGAGCAGCACCTGCGGGTGCTCAGGCGGCGGCGGTTCAGGGTGTGTGCCGCCCGGTCGCGGGCCCGGCCCGGCCCGGCCCGGCCACCAGTGGTGCCGTCGTCGCGTCGAGTTCCGGGGGCCGGGTGCACCGTGACGTACCAGACGGCAGTCACGGATCTCCCGTCCCTCCCGTGTGCCGCAAGCGTGTGCCGCAATCGTGTGCCGGACGGTCCATTCTTCGCACCGCGAGTGGCTCGTCTAGCTCGGACCAAGGCCGTCTTTAGAAGCCGCTCCTAGCTTCCGTTCGTCAGATGTTGGATTCCGCGGCCGTCTCGGGCGCCCGATCGCAGAAAGGGATCGCCGTCGTGAAGCTGTCGGCACTGTGGCAGGACATGCGGATGCTGGGAAACCTGTTCCTGGTCCGCACAACGTCAGACCCCGAGAAGAAGACCGCGCGGCTGTACGAGATGTATCCACCGGACCGGCTCGTGGTCGAGGACACGCACTACTACAACCTCGGCTACTGGAAGGCCGGCTGCACCACCCTGGACGAGGCCGCGGAGACCCTGGCCGACATCGTGGCCGACACGGCCGAGTTCAAGCCCGACGACACGATCCTGGACGTCGGCTTCGGCTACGGCGACCAGGACTTCCACTGGATCGACCAGTACGGGCCCACCAAGATCATCGGCATCAACATCACCCCGATCCACATCCGTGTCGCCAACCAGCGGGCCCGCGAGCGCGGTCTGCTGGACCGGATCGACTTCCGCGAGGGCTCGGCGACCGCGATCCCGCTGCCGGACGACAGCGTGGACAAGGTGGTCGCCCTGGAGTCGGCGTTCCACTTCGACACCCGCGCGGACTTCTTCGCCGAGGCGTTCCGTGTGCTGCGACCCGGGGGTGTGCTGGTCACCGCCGACATCATCCCGATGGCCGGCGGCAAGGCCAAGGCCGACATCCGCTCCCACGCCATCAAGTGGATCCGCATCATGATCGACGACGCCAACTGGTACCCGCGCGAGAAGTACGGCGCCCTCCTGACGTCCGCCGGGTTCGACACGGTCGAGGTCCGGTCGATCAGGGACAACGTCTACGAGCAGTGGCGGCAGTACCACGTGCGCCGGGTGCAGGACCCGGCCTTCCAGCGCCGGTCCAGCAAGCTCTTCTACAAGATGGTGGCCGTCGCCCACCGCGACCAGGACCTGCTCACCGAGGAGCTGAAGTCACTGGACTACGTGGTCGCCTCGGCCCGCAAGCCGTCCCTGTGACCCACTGACGGTCCGTGTCCCGCCCGGGCATCGGCCGCGCCTCGCCCGCGCAGCCCCGCCGGTCCCTCCGCCGCGTGGTTCCCTGCCCCGCAGGAGCCGCGGGCGCCGTTCCCGAAGGCGTTCCATGGCCAGCAACGAGGAAAAGCTCCGCTCGTACCTGAAGGCGGTCACCGCCGATCTGCAACAGACCCGGCAGCGGCTGCAGACGATGGAGCAGCGCGAGCACGAGCCGATCGCGGTGGTCGGGATGGCCTGCCGCTATCCCGGCGGTGCGGTGTCGCCCGACGCGCTGTGGGAGCTGGTGGCGGCGGGACGGGACGCCATCGGTGAGTTTCCCGCCGACCGGGGCTGGGACCTGGAGTCGGTGTTCGACGCCGACCCGGACCGGGCCGGCACCAGCTACGCCCGCCGCGGCGGCTTCCTCTACGACCTGCCGGAGTTCGACGCCGACCTGTTCGGGGTGTCGCCGCGCGAGGCCATGGCGATGGATCCGCAGCAGCGGCTGCTGCTGGAGCTGGCCTGGGAAGCGCTGGAGCGGGCCGAAATCGCCCCGGACCGGCTGCGCGGGTCGGCCACCGGCGTGTTCGCGGGGGCGTCGGCGACGGACTACGGGCCGCGGCTGCACGAGGCGAGCGGAGGCGCCGAGGGCTATGTGCTGACCGGGACGACGCCCAGCGTCGTCTCCGGGCGGATCGCGTACACGCTGGGTCTTGAGGGGCCGGCGCTGACCGTGGACACGGCCTGCTCCTCCTCGCTGGTGGCGGTGCATCTGGCGGCGCGGGCGCTGCGTGCCGGGGAGTGCGCGCTGGCGCTGGCGGGCGGGGCCACGGTGATGTCGACGCCGGGCATGTTCGTGGAATTCTCACGGCAGCGCGGGCTGGCCTCCGACGGGCGCTGCAAGTCGTTCTCCGACGAGGCCGACGGCACCGGCTGGGCCGAGGGCGCGGGCATGCTCGTCCTCGAACGGCTCGGTGACGCCGTGGCCAACGGGCATCCGGTACGCGCCGTGATCCGGGGCAGCGCGGTCAACTCGGACGGCGCCTCCAACGGACTCACCGCGCCCAACGGCCCGTCCCAGCAGCGGGTCATCGCACAGGCCCTGGCCGACGCCCGTCTGACCGCGCGGCAGATCGACGCGGTGGAGGCGCACGGCACGGGCACGTCGCTGGGCGACCCGATCGAGGCGCAGGCCCTGCTCGCCGTGTACGGGCGGGAGCGTGCGGCCGGACAGCCGTTGTGGCTGGGGTCGGTGAAGTCGAACATCGGGCACACCCAGGCCGCGGCGGGCGTGGCGGGAATCATCAAGATGGTGCAGGCCATGCGGCACGGCCGCCTGCCGCGCACGCTGCACGCGGACCGGCCGTCGCGGCACGTCGACTGGGCGTCGGGCGGGGTGGCGCTGCTGGCGGAGGACATCACCTGGCCCGACACGGGCCGACCGCGGCGTGCCGCGGTGTCGGCCTTCGGCATCAGCGGCACCAACGCCCATCTGGTGCTGGAGCAGGCACCTGAGCCCACGGAGACGGAGGCCGGCAGGCCGACGGTGCCGAAGCCCGGGCGACGCGCGGAAGCGGAGCCCGGACGGCCCGCGGAGGTGACATCCGGACGGCCCGCGGAAGGCCAGGCCGGACGGCCCGCGGCAACGCCCCCCGGGCAACCGGCACAGACGGCACGGACGGCACAGACGGCACAGACGGCAGCAGCGCCAAGCCAGAAGGCGGAAGCCGGACTCGTCGCGGAGACGGAACCCGGGCAGACCACCGGCACGGAGACCGGGCGGCCCCCGGAGGTGACATCCGGGCGGCCCGCCGCGGAGCGCGGGCGGACGGCGCTGTGGGTGCTGTCGGCCCGGACGCGGGAGGCGTTGCGGGGGCGGGCCGGTGAGCTGGCCGCTGCCGTTCGGGCCGGGGCGCGGCCCCGGATCGCCGATGCGGGGTGGTCGCTGGCCATGACGCGGGCGGCCTTCGACGACCGGGCCGTGGTACTGGGCGCTGGTGTCGAGGAGCTGCTGGAGGGGCTCGATGCCCTGGCCCTGGACGGCGATTCCGCACGGGTGGTGCGCGGGAGCGCGGTGTCCGGCGCGACGCGTCCGGTGTTCGTCTTCTCCGGTCAGGGCTCGCAGTGGGCCGGCATGTCGGTCGCGCTGTGGGACTCCGAGCCGGTGTTCGCCGAGTGGATGCAGCGCTGCGGCGAGGCGCTCGCCCCGCACACCGGCTGGGAGGTGCGGCGGATGCTGCAGGCTCCGGCGGACGACGCGTGCTGGGTGCGTGACGACGTGGTGCAGCCGCTGCTGTGGGCGGTGATGGTGTCGCTGGCCGAGCTGTGGCGGCACCACGGTGTGGAGCCGGCCGCGGTCGTGGGTCACTCGCAGGGCGAGTTCGCCGCGGCGGTGGTCGCGGGTGCGCTGTC
Organism: Streptomyces sp. NPDC003011; assembly: GCF_053591515.1. Lineage (NCBI taxonomy): Bacteria > Bacillati > Actinomycetota > Actinomycetes > Kitasatosporales > Streptomycetaceae > Streptomyces > Streptomyces sp. NPDC003011. Next base: position 15,355 of record NZ_JBSFTY010000121.1, on the reverse strand, counting down.
CCTGCAGGACGGTGCGCGGCTGGTGGCCGTGCGCAGCCGGGTGGTGCGCTCGCTGTCCGGGCGCGGCTCGATGGCCTCGGTGGCCCTGCCCGTCGCGGAGGTGGACAAGCACCTCGCGGAGCGGGGCGGCGAGATCGGTGTGGCCGCCGTCAACGGGCCGTCGGCCACGGTGGTCGCGGGCGCCTCCGACGACGTACGGGCGTATCTGGCGTACTGCGCGGAGCAGGGCGTGCGGACCCGGCCGGTGCCCATCGCGTACGCCTCGCACTCCCCGCTGGTCGAGCCGGTGCGCGAGGAGCTGCTGCGCGAGCTGTCCGGGATCACGGCGCGGGCCGGCACGGTGCCGTTCTACTCGACGGTCACCGGTGAGCCGATGCCCACCGGGAGCCTGGACGCCTCCTACTGGTACGGCAATCTGCGTTCTCCCGTGCTGTTCGCGAGGGCTGTGGAGCGGCTGACGGACGCGGGACACACCGTGTTCCTGGAGATGAGCCCGCATCCGGTGCTGGCACCCGCGATCGAGGAGTGCCTCGACGCGGCGGACACGGACGGCCGGGCGCTGGGCACCCTGCGCCGCGGCGAGGGAGGTGAACCCCGGTTCCGGCAGGCGCTGGCCGAGGCGTACACCGCCGGTGTGATGCCCGACTGGTCGGCTGTCTTCCCCGGTGCGCGAAGCGTGCCGCTGCCCACGTATCCGTTCCAGCGGCGCCGCTACTGGCTCGCCGACCGGACCGGGGAGCAGCGGCGGCCGGGCCGTGGGCGCGGGGGCGACGAGGCGTTCTGGCACCTGGTGGAGCGGGCCGACACTGACGCGCTGGGACGGGAGTTGCCGGGGGTCGGCGAGGACGCGCTGCGTGAGGTCGTTCCGGCCCTGCACCGGTGGCGCGCCCGGAGCCGCACCGAGGCCGCGCTCGCCGGTCAGCGCTACGAGGTGGTGTGGCGCCCCGTCACGGAGCGGCCGGCGCCGGGCCCCGCCGGGCACTGGCTGCTGGTGACCGGTGGCTCGTCGTCCGGGGAGCAGGCGGCCGGATGGGCCGAGGGAGCGCGCGGTGCGCTGGAGGCCCGGGGCGCGCGGGTCACTGTCGTGGAGCTGGACGGCCCGGTGCCGGACGATCGCGCGGAGATCGCACGGCGTGTCACGGCGGCTTCGGGGGACGGGCCGGTCGAGGGGGTGCTGTCGCTGCTGGGGCTGGACGAACGGCCGCATCCGAGCCACGGCGCGCTGCCGTCGGGCGTCGCGGGACTGCTCGGCCTCGTGCAGGCACTGGTGGATCTCGGCGTGAGCGTCCCCCTGTGGTCGCTGACCTGCGCCGCGGTGAGCGCGTTCGGCGGGGATCCTCTGCTGCGCCCCGTGCAGGCGCAGATCTGGGGCCTGGGCCGGGTCGTGGCGCTGGAGCAGCCCCGGTTGTGGGGTGGTCTGGTCGATCTGCCGCCGGAGCCGGGGGCCGAGGACTGGCAACGGCTGGGCACGGTCCTGGCGGGTGGGGCCGGTGCCGAGGACCAGCTCGCGATCCGTCCCGGCGGCACCCGGGTGCGGCGTCTGGTGCCCGCCCCGGTTCCCGCCAAAGGCCCGGTGTGGCGGCCGGGCGGCACGGTCGTCGTCACGGGAGGGTCCGGGGCGCTGGCGCCCCACCTGGCGCGCTGGCTCGCCGACGGCGGGGCCGAGCACGTCGTCCTGGCCAGCCGCCGCGGGCCCGGCTCCCCCGCTCATACGGCGCTGGCCGCCGAACTCGCCGACTGCGGCACCCGCGTGACGGCGCTGTCCTGCGACGTCACCGACCGGGACTCGGTGCGGCGGCTGCTGCGCGAGGCCGCCGGCCTGGGCGGGCCGGTCCGCGCGGTGGTGCACGCGGCCACCTCGACCCACCTCGCGCCACTGACCGGCACGAGTGCCGCCGAGATGGCGGACGTGCTGGCCGCGAAGACGCTCGGAGCGGTCCATCTGGCCGGACTGCCGGACAGGGACGGCCCGTTGGAGCTGGTCTTCTTCTCCTCCGTCGCCGCCGTCTGGGGCAGCGGTGACCACGGCGCGTACGCGGCGGCCAACGCGTTCCTCGACGCGTACGCGGAGCAGTTGCGGCAGCAGGGCCGGACGGCGACGGCGGTCGCCTTCGGCGCATGGCGCAGCGACGAGCTGCCCGGGGAACTGGACGAGGCCCAACTGGAGCGGCAGGGACTGCCGTTGCTGGACCCGGGGCTCGCGCTGGCCGGGCTCGGCCGGGAGCTGGCCGCGGGCGGCGGACGGCCGGTGACTCTGGTCGACGTGCGCTGGGAGAGCTTCGCCCCGGTGTTCGCCTCGGCCCGGCCCCGGCCGCTGCTCGACGAGATCCCCGCGGCCCGCGCCGCGCTGCAACGGGCCACGGACCCGGGCGGCGACGGAGCGGGCGCCGACGGCGGGCGGCTGCGGCGGCTCGCCCACCTCTCCGAGGCGGCACGCGGCCGGGAGGTGCTGGACGTGGTGACCGCCGAGGTGTCCGCGGTGCTGGGCCACTCCCCCGCGGACCGGCCCGCGCCGGGCCGGACGTTCAAGGAGCTGGGCTTCGACTCGCTCACCGCGGTGGCACTGCGCAACCGGCTCCGGGCGGCGACCGGCCTGCCGCTGCCCGTGACGCTCGTCTTCGATCACCCCAGCCCCCAGGCCCTGGCCCGGTTCCTGGCGGCCCGTCTGGGCGAGGACGCCGCCGGCCCGCCCGCTTCGGTGCACGAGGAACTGGACCGGCTGACGGCCGCCCTGGAGGCGACGCCGGTCGAGGCCGCAGAACGGACGGCCGTACGGGACCGGTTGCTGGCCCTGGCCGACACGCTCGCCCGGCTGCCCTCGGACAGCGGCCCGACAAGCGCCGACGAGGACCTCGACGGGGTCAGCACCGACGACCTGCTGAAGATCATCGACCACGAGTTCGGAACCGACGGTATCGGCATCGACTGAACCGCGACCGACGCGACGGCACCGGCCGACCCGGAGCCGGAAGCGGCGGACGGAGAGGAGCTGTTCCGGCCATGGCCGAGGAAGACAAGCTGCGCGACTATCTCAAGCGGCTCACGGCCGATCTGCGCCGGACCACCCGCAGGCTCCGAGAGCTGGAGGAGCAGCGGCGGGAGCCGGTCGCGGTCGTCGGCATGGCCTGCCGATACCCCGGCGGCGCGGGGTCCCCGCAGGAGTTGTGGGAGCTGCTGCGGGACGGCCGGGACGTCATCTCGACGATGCCCGCGAACCGCGACTGGCACCTGGACGACCACTTCCACCCCGACCCCGGCCGGCCCCGCACCTCGTACGTGCGGGAGGGCGGGTTCCTGGACGACGTGTCCGGATTCGACGCGGCCTTCTTCGGCATCTCCCCCCGCGAGGCCCTCGCGATGGATCCGCAGCAGCGGCTGCTGCTGGAGATGGCCTGGGAGAGCGTGGAGCGGGCCGGAATCGATCCGGACGCGCTGCGCGGTACCCGTACCGGCGTGTTCGTCGGCAGCAATCCCACCGAGTACGGCGGGCTGCTCGGGGACGCCCCCGCCGGGGTCGGCGGGCATCTGCTCACCGGCACGGTGCTGAGCGTGCTGTCCGGCCGGCTGGCCTACACGCTGGGGCTGGAGGGGCCCGCGGTGAGCGTGGACACGGCCTGTTCCACCTCGCTGACCGCTGTGCATCTGGCGGTGCAGGCGCTGCGCCGCGGGGACTGCACGATGGCGCTGGCCGGCGGGGCGACGGTGTTCTCCACGGTGGGGCCGTTCACCGAGATGAGCCGGCAGGGGGTGCTGGCGTCGGACGGCCGGTGCAAGGCCTTCGGTGCCGGGGCCGACGGGATGGGCATGTCCGAGGGCGCGGGCATGGTGCTCCTGGAGCCGCTGGGCGAGGCCCGCCGCCAGGGGCACCGGGTGCTGGCGGTGATCCGGGGCAGCGCCGTCAACTCCGACGGTTCCTCCAACGGGCTGACGGCGCCCAGCCGGCCCGCCCAGGAGAAGGTGATCCGGGCGGCTCTCGCGGACGCGGGCCTCGCCGCCGCGGACGTGGACGCGGTCGAGGCGCACGGCACCGGGACCGAGCTGGGCGACCCGATCGAGGCACAGGCACTGCTGGCCACCTACGGCCGCGGCCGCGGTGCCTCGGGAACGCCGCTGTGGCTGGGCTCGGTCAAGTCGAACATCGGGCACACCCAGGCGGCCGCGGGTGTGGCCGGGCTGATCAAACTGGTGCTGGCGCTGGGCCACGAGGAGCTGCCCCGCACGCTGCACGCACGGACGCCCAGCCCTCACGTCGACTGGGACCCGCAAGCGCTGGCCCTGCTGAACGAGCCGCTGCCGTGGCCCTCGAACGGCCGCCCGCGACGCGCGGCGGTGTCGGCGTTCGGCATCAGCGGGACCAACGCGCATGTGATCGTGGAACAGGCGCCTGCCGCCAGTGACGGGACCACGTCGGCGGACCGGGCCCCCGAGACCGGCCGGGGGACCGCGCACGCCCCCCTCACCGGCCGCGAGGCCACGCCCGAAGCCCCCCTCACCGGCCGTGAGGCCACGCCCGAAGCCTCCGTCGGCCGCCCGTCCGCGACCGGCCGGGAGCCGCGGCCCGGTGCCGCACCGGATGCCCCGGGTCCGGATCCGGTGCTGCCCTGGCTGGTCTCCGGTGCGACCGCCGACGGGTTGCGCGGGCAGGCCGTCCGGCTGGCCCGTCATCTCCGGGACCGCCCGGAGCCGGGCGTCGACGACGTGGCTCATGCGCTGGCGACGAGCCGGGCCACGCTGGCGCACCGGGCGGTGCTGCTGGGCCGGGACCGGCGGGAGCTGCTGGCACAACTGGACGCCCTCGGCCGCGGCGAGTGGGCGGCCGGGCTGGTCACGGGCGTGCAGCAGACCGGGCGGCTGGCGTTGCTGTACTCGGGGCAGGGCAGCCAGCGTCCCGGCATGGGACGGGAGTTGTACACGGCGTTCCCGGCGTTCGCCGCGGCGCTGGACGAGGTGTGCGCGGCACTGGACGAGCATCTCGACGTACCCCTGCGCGAGGTGCTGTTCGCCGGGGCCGGCACCGAGCAGGCCGCCCTGCTCGACCACACCCTCTACACCCAGCCCGCCCTGTTCGCCTTCCACACCGCGCTGACCCGCCTGCTCCGCACGTGGGGGATCCGGCCCGACCACCTCGCCGGGCATTCGGTGGGCGAACTGTCGGCCGCGCATGTGGCCGGGGTGCTCCCGCTGGAGGTGGCCGCGGACATGGTCGTCACCCGGGCCAGGCTCCTGCACACCCTGCCCGCCGGCACCGGCATGCTGGCCGTGCGGTCGGGTCCGGAGCCGCTGGCCGTGCACCTGGAACGGCATCCGCAGGTGGAGATCGCCGCCCACAACTCCCCCACCGCCACCACCCTCGCGGGCCCGCTCCCGGTCCTCGGCACGCTCGCCGGGGAACTGACGGCCGCCGGCATCCGCACCCGCGCCCTGAAGGTCGCCCACGCCTTCCACCACGCGCACACCGAGCCGGTCCTCGGCGCGTTCACCGACCACCTGCGCGACCTGTTCGCCCGTCACACCCTCGGCACCGCCGAGACACCCGTGATCTCCAACGTCACCGGCACCCCGGCGGGCGACGACCGGCACCATGACCCCGCCTACTGGGCCGAGCACATCCGCCGCCCGGTCCGCTTCCAGCAGGGCGTCGCCCAGCTCTTCGGCCAGGGCGTCACCGCCTTCCTGGATCTGGGGCCGGACAGCACTCTCAGCGCCCTCGCCCAGGCGGTCCTGGACGCCGTCGAGCCGGCGGCGGACGGCCCCGCACCGGTCGTCGTGACCTCGGCCCAGCGCCGCGGCCACCCCGAGGTCCCGGCCCTGCTGGCGGCAGTCGCGCGGCTGCACACGCACGGGACGGACGTGCGGTGGCGTCCGCTGTTCACCGGACGGGCCGGACGCCCGGTGGACCCGGTGGAGCTGCCCACCTACGCGTTCCAGCGGCGGCCCTACTGGCTCGCGCCGGCCAAGCCGGCCGCCGCACTGCCAGGCGTACGGGCCACCCGCCATCCTCTGCTGGGCGCGGTGCTGGAAGTCGCCGGCTCCGCGCGGCCGGGCGCCGTGTTCACGGGCCGGATCAGCTCACGCACCCCGGGCTGGCTGGCCGACCACGTTCTCGGTGACACCGTGGTGCTCCCCGGGACGGGCACGACGGAGATCGCCCTGTGCGTGGCCCGGCACGCGGGCGGCTGCCACGTCGAGGAGCTGACGCTGCGTTCACCGGTGGTGGTGCCGGACGGCGGGGCACTGCAGATCCAGGTGGGCCTCGGCGCCCCGAACACCGACGGCCGCCGCTCGCTGACCCTGCACACCCGCCCCGAACCGGACGCCCACAACGCTCCCGACGCCCCCGACGCCCCCGACGCCCCGGACGCGGCTGACGCGGCTGACGCGGCTGACGCGGCTGACGCGGCTGACGCGGAGTGGACCCTGCACGCCACCGGCACCCTGGCGCACGCCCCGTCCCCCGTGCCGGCGCCCTGGGAAGGCGGCGGCACCTGGCCCCCTCCGGAGGCGACGGCCGTACCTCTGGACGACCTGTACGACAGGCTGCTCGAACGCGGCATGCGATTCGGCCCGGCCTTCCGTTCACTGCGCGCGGTCTGGCGGCACGGTGAGCACCTCTACGCCGACCTGGCCCTGCCCGCGGACCGGCGCACGGACCTGGACGAGTACGGCGTCCATCCCGCCCTGCTGGACGCCGCGTTGCACACGATGGGCCTGCTCGACGTGTCCGGGACGGGGCTGCGGCTGCCGTTCGCCTGGTCCGGCGTACGGCTGCTGGGACCGTCCGGGGCGGCGGAGCTGCGCGCCCGGGTGACGCCGGCCGGCCCGGACACCCTGGCTCTGGACCTGGCCGACACCGCCGGAACTCCGGTGCTCAGGGCGGACGAGGTGACGCTGCGTCCGGTGCCGGCACGGAGCCTGGGCACCGTGTCCGACCCGCTGTACGGGGTGGAGTGGCAGGAGCTCGCCGTGGAGCGGGACGCGGCGGCCCCGGTCACCGTGAGGGAGACGGACCTCGACACGTACACCGGTGTGCTGGAAAGTGTGCCGGAGTCCGGGACCGGAACCGGACCGCACGCGGGCACGGTCGGACCCGACGCCCTGGTGGTGCGCTGCCGCACGGGCACCGGGCACCGGGACGGCTCGGCCGCCGAACGGGCCCGTACGACCGCCGCCCGCGCGCTGGCCGTCCTCCAGGGCTGGCTCTCCGAGTCCCGGTCCACCGACGGCCGGCTCGTGGTGGTCACGCGGGGCGCGGTGGGGGCGGGCCCGGACGAGGACGTCCCGGCGCTGGAGGCGGCCCCGCTGTGGGGCATGCTGCGCTCGGCGCAGTCGGAGCACCCGGACCGGATCGTGCTGATCGACGAGGATCCCGCGGACCGGGCGCCGGGGTCCGTTCCCGTGCCGGAAGCGGTACGTCTGGCTCTGGCCGCCGGCGAACCGCAGCTCGCGATCCGCGGCGACCGCCTCCTCGTGCCCCGGCTCACCCGGATCATCCCCAGCGGACCGCCGCCGGCCCTGGACCCGGACGGAACCGTCCTCGTCACGGGGGCGAGCGGCGCGCTCGGCGGACAGGTCGCCACGCACCTCGTCACCGCGTACGGCGTACGCCGGCTGCTGCTGGTCAGCCGTCGCGGGGACACCGCCGCGTCCGCGCCGGCCCTGCGTGACGCACTCACCGCGCTCGGCGCCGAGGCCACGTTCGCGGCGTGCGACGTCGCCGACCCGGAGGCTCTCGCCGGCACGCTGGCGTCGGTGCCACCGGAGCATCCGCTCACCGCCGTGGTGCACGCGGCGGGCCTGCTGGACGACGCCACCGTCACCGAGCTGCTGCCCGGCCGGCTGGACGCCGTGCTGCGGCCGAAGGCGGACGGGGCCTGGCATCTGCACCGGCTGACGGCGGACCGGCCACCGGCGGCATTCGTGCTGTTCTCGTCGTTCGCGTCGGTGCTCGGCACCCCCGGCCAGGCCAACTACGCCGCGGCGAACAGCTTCCTCGACGCGCTCGCCCAGCACCGCCGCGCTCAAGGACTGCCCGCCGTCAGCCTCGCCTGGGGTCTGTGGGAGCAGGGCGGCATGGGCGAGGGGCTGGACGGGGCGGGACGGGCCCGGATCGCCCGGGCCGGTGTCCACGCGATGTCCGCCGGCCGGGCGCTCGCCCTGCTGGACGCGGCACTGCGCAGCCCGGCGCCGCTGGCCGCGCCGGTCGTCCTGGACCGGCAGGCCCTGCGGACGCAGTCCCGCGCCGGGACCCTGCCCGCCGTGCTCCGGGCCCTGGCACCCGTACCCGCCACCACCGGCGGCACGGCGACCAGTGGTGCGGAGCCCACCGCGGCCGCCTCCGGGCTCGCCGCACTCGGCCGCGGCGAGCAGGACCGAGCACTGCTCGCCCTGGTCCGCCGTACCGCGGCGGTGGTGCTCAATCTCCCCGACGGGGAGTCGGTGAGCCCCGGCCAGTCCTTCCGCGACCTGGGCTTCGACTCGCTGACCGCGGTGGACATGCGCAACCAGCTGAGCGCCGCGGCCGGACGGCGCCTGCCCGCCACGGCGGTCTTCGACCACCCCACACCCCAAGCACTCGCCGGCTGGCTGCGGACCGAACTGTTCGGCGCCCGTGACGACACGGCCGCACCGGCCGCACCGGCCGCCACCGTCCGTGCCACGGACGACGATCCGATCGCGGTGGTCGCCATGGCCTGCCGCTACCCCGGTGGCGTGGACTCGCCGGAGGCCCTGTGGGACCTGCTCAGCCGGGGTGGCGAGGGCATCAGCACGTTCCCCGAGAACCGCGGCTGGCCCGTCGACGCGCTCTTCGATCCGAGCGGGGAACGGCCGGGCACGACGTACACGCGTGCGGGCGCCTTCCTGCACGAGGCGGACCGGTTCGACGCGGAGTTCTTCGGCATCTCGCCGCGCGAGGCCGCCGCCATGGACCCGCAGCAGCGGCTGTTGCTGGAACTGTGCTGGGAGGTCCTGGAGAGCGCGGGCATCCCCGCCGGCCAGGTGCGGGGCTCGGCCACCGGCGTCTTCGCGGGGATCATGTACAGCGACTACGGCGGCCGTCTGCTGCTGCGCACCCCGGCCGAGTACGAGGGGTACGTCGGCAACGGCAGCGCGCCGAGCGTGGCATCCGGGCGGATCGCCTACACCTTCGGATTCGAGGGCCCCGCCCTGACCGTCGACACGGCGTGCTCCTCCTCACTCGTCGCGCTCCACCTGGCGGCGCAGTCCCTGCGCAACGGCGAGTGCACGCTGGCCCTGGCCGGGGGTGCCACCGTGATGGCCACCCCGGCGGTCTTCGTCGAGTTCTCCCGGCAGCGCGGGCTCGCGTCCGACGGCCGCTGCAAGTCCTTCTCGGACGCGGCGGACGGCACGGGCTGGGGCGAGGGCGCGGGCCTGCTGCTGCTGGAACGGCTGTCCGACGCCCGGCGCAACGGACATCCGGTGCTGGCGGTGCTGCGCGGTTCCGCCGTCAACCAGGACGGCGCCTCCAACGGCCTGACCGCGCCCAACGGTCCTTCGCAGCAGCGCGTCATCCGACAGGCCCTGCACAACGCCCGGCTGACGGCGCGGGAGGTGGACGCCGTCGAGGCGCACGGCACGGGCACGACGCTGGGCGACCCGATCGAGGCGCAGGCCCTGCTGGCGACGTACGGGAGCGAGCACACGCCCGAACGGCCGCTGTGGCTGGGGTCGGTGAAGTCCAACCTCGGGCACACGCAGGCCGCGGCCGGGGTCGCGGGCGTGATGAAGATGATCCTGGCCATGCGGCACGGTGTCCTGCCGCGCACGCTGCACGTCGGCCGGCCGTCGCGGCATGTCGACTGGGACACGGGCGCTGTCGCACTGCTCACCGAGGAGCGGGACTGGCCTCGGGCCGGGAGCGAACGGCCCCGGCGGGCGGGCGTGTCGGCGTTCGGAATCAGCGGGACGAACGCGCATGTGATCCTGGAGGAGGCTCCGGGTGCCGGTGCCGGGAGCCAGCCGGCGGGCGGCACGGAGCTCGCGTCCGGGGCAGGGCTCATGTCCGGAACAGGGCTCGCGTCCGGAACAGAGCTCGCGGCCGGGACAGAGCTCGCGGCCGGGACAGAGCTCGCGTCCGGCACGGGATCCGATGGGCCGTCCGCCGCAGGGCAGCCGTCCGGTGCCGTCGTGCCGTGGCTGGTCTCCGGTGCGACCCCGCAGGGCCTGAGTGCTCAGGCTGCGCGGCTGGCCGAGCACCTGCGGGCCCGCCCGGAGCTGGGCACGTACGACGTGGCCTGGTCGCTGGCCGCGCGGCGCACCGCACTGCCGTACCGCGCCACGGTGCTCGGCCGTGACCGTGCCGAACTGCTCGACGGGATGCGGGCGGTGGCCCGGGACCGGCCGGCGCCGGCCGCCCGGGTGATCCGTACAAAGACGGAACCCAAGCCCGGCGCGGTGGTGTTCATGTACTCCGGCCAGGGCAGCCAACGCCCCGGCATGGGACGGGAGTTGTACGGCGTCCTGCCCGTGTTCGCCGAAGCGCTGGACGAGGTGTGCGCGGCGCTGGACGAGCATCTCGACGTGCCGTTGCGCGAGGTGCTGTTCGCCGAGGCGGGCACCGAGCGGGCCGCGCTGCTGGACCAGACCCTGTACACCCAGACCGGCCTGTTCGCCTTCCACACCGCTCTCACCCGGCAGTTCACGGCGTGGGGAGTCCGGCCCGACCATCTGATCGGCCACTCCGTCGGCGAACTCTCCGCCGCCCACATCGCCGGGGTCCTGCCCCTCGCATCCGCCGCCCGCCTCGTCACCACACGCGCCCGGCTGATGCACCGGCTCCCGCATCACACCGGCGGCATGCTGGCCGTCCAGGCCGGCCCGGAGGCCCTCGCCGTCCCTCTGGAACGGCATCCGCAGGCGGAGATCGCCGCGTACAACTCCCCCACGGCGACCGTCGTCGCCGGTCCGGTCCCCGCCCTGTCCGCGCTCTCCGACGAGCTGCGGGCCGCCGGAATCCGCACCCGCGCCCTGAGAGTCAGCCACGCCTTCCACTCGGCGCAGACGGACCCGGTCCTCGACGAGTTCCGTCGCGCCGCCGCACACCTCACCTACCACCCGCCGGTCCTCCCGGTCGTCTCCAACCTCACCGGCACCGAGGCCACGGCGGACCAGCTCACCGATCCCGCCTACTGGTCCGAGCACATCCGCCGCCCGGTCCGCTTCCAGCAGGGCGTCACCCACCTCGTCGGCGAGGGCGCCACCACGTTCCTGGAGATCGGCCCGGATGCCACGCTGACCACGCTCACCCGGGCGATCCTGCCGGCCGGCGACCACTTCGCCGCGGTCGCGGCCCTGCGCCCGGCGCGAACGGCCGCCCCTGACACCGGCGGCGCCCTCGCGGACACGGCAGCGCTGTTGCACACCCTGGCCACCCTTCACGCCCACGGCACCGGTCCGACCTGGACGGACGTCCTGCGCCCCGCCCGGCCCGTCGAGCTGCCCACGTACGCCTTCCAGCACCGGCGCCACTGGATCGACCCGGTGGAGGAACCCCGTACGGCGGACGCGGAGAAGTCCGCACTGCACTACCGGACGACCTGGACCCGGTTGCCACGCGGCGGGACGGCCTTCCCTCAAGGGACCTGGCTGCTGGTCGTCCCGCATGACGGGCGGGCGGGAGAGTGGGCCGAGTTGTGCGCCCGGTCCCTCCGCGACGCCGGGGCGCGGGTCGTCACGTTCGACGTCGACCCGGGCGACGTGGAGCGCGGGGAGCTGGCCGGCCGGATCACCGCGCGGATCGACGACGAGGGCGGCGCGGACGGCGGCGAACGCGTCAGCGGAGTCCTGTCGCTGCTCGCCGTGGGCCCGCGCCCCGCCGCCGCGGCCCACCCGGACGTGCCGGCGGCCCTGACGGCCACGGTGGTCCTCACCCAGGCGCTCGGCGACGCCGGCGTCGACGCTCCGCTGTGGGTGCTCACCCGGCAGGCCGTGTCCGTGGGCGAGGGCGACCCTCTCGATGATCCGGACGCGGCACTGGTGTGGGGATTCGGCCGGGTCGCGGCGCTCGAAGTGCCCACCCGGTGGGGCGGGTTGATCGACCTGCCCGGTGATCCGGGAGACCTCGGCACGCGCGGGCGGGCGGCACTCGCCGACGTACTGGGGGGCGGCATGACGGTCACGGCTGATCCGTCCGGGGCCCCCGGGGTGGCCGAGGACCAGGTCGCGTTGCGTGCCGACGGGCCACGGGCGCGGCGCGTCACGCGTACGGCGCCGAGCGCACCGGCCGGCGTACGGGCATCGGCACCGAGTGCGCAGGCGCCCACGGAATCGTCGGCAGCGGGCGCGCCGCCGCACGTGCGGCCGTCGCCGTCGGCACCGAACGCACCGGCCGGCACGCAGGCGAACGCGCAGTGGCCGCCGCGCGGCACCGTCCTGATCACCGGCGGCACCGGCGGACTCGGCGCCCACGCCGCCCGGTGGCTGGCCGCGAACGGCGCCGAGCATCTGTTGCTGGTGAGCCGACGTGGTCCGGCCGCCCCCGGTGCCGACGCCCTGCGCGCCGAACTCACGGAGGCGGGCACCACCGTGACCATCAGCGCCTGCGACGTCACCGACCGGGCGGCGCTCGCCGCACTGCTGGACGCCGTACCCGACGAGACCCCCCTCACCGCGGTGGTCCACACGGCCGGGGTCAGCGCCGACCGCGCCCTGGACGAACTGGACACCGAGCACCTGGCGGGTGTCCTCGCCCCGAAGACCGTGGCGGCCCGCCATCTGCACGAGCTGACCCAGGAGCCGGACGGCACAAGCCGGCTGAGCGCGTTCGTACTGTTCTCCTCGACCGCCGGCGTGTGGGGCAGCGGGGGACAGAGCGCGTACGCCGCGGGAAACGCCTACCTCGACGCGCTCGCCGAGCACCGCCGTGCGCTCGGCCTGCCGGCCACCGCGGTGGCCTGGGGTGCCTGGAGCGGTGGCGGCATGGCCGACACCGAGGAGAACGCGCGGCGTCTGCGCCGCCGTGGCGTCCGGGGCCTGGCCCCGCACACGGCGGTGGCGGCCCTGGCCGACGCCGTGCGCGGCCGGGACACCCACACCACTGTCGCGGACATCGACTGGGAGACCTTCGTTCTCGCCTTCACCTCACGCCGCCACAGCCCGCTGCTCGCCGAACTCCCGGAAGTACGTGAGGCCATGGCCGCAACGGCCGCACAGGACACCACTGCCGCCCTCCGGGGCGCGGACGCCGACCCCGGCGCCCCACTGCGCGCGCGTCTGACCGGGCTGTCGCCCGGGGAACAGCACCGTGTCCTGCTGGAACTGGTCCGGACACAGGTCGCCGCCGTGCTCGGCCACAGCTCGCCGGACGGCGTGCGCCCCGGGAAACCCTTCAACGAGCTCGGCTTCGACTCGCTCACGGCCGTCGAGCTGCGCAACCGTGTCAACGCGGACACGGGGCTGAGCCTTCCCACGACCGTGGTCTTCGACCATCCGACACCGGACGCGCTCGCCGATTGCCTGCGCGCCGAACTCGACGGCCCCGACGCCACCGCACTGTCCCTGCTCGCCGACCTCGAACGCCTCGACACCGTGTTCGCCGGCAACGCGCTGGAGAACGCGGAGGTGCGGCACCGGGCTGCGGAGCGGCTGCGGGGAATGCTGGAGCGGCTCAACGGCGAAGGGGCCGGTCCCGTCTCCGGGACGGATGACGGCGATCTGGAGTCCGCCTCGGTCGACGACCTCCTCGACATCATCCAGACGGAGTTCGGCAAGTCGTGACCGCCGCCCGCCGCCTTCGCCCCGCCGCCACGACGGACCCCGTGGCTCTCGCACCCGATCCCTCCTCCATGACCGGCCGCACGGCGACAGCCCACCGGCCACCCATGCCCACCCGTGCACCTCTCCGCGCTTCGACAAGGAGCTCGCGCTGATGACGAACGAGCAGAAGCTTCTGGACAACCTCAAGTGGGTGACCGCGGAACTCCGCCAGGCCCGCCGCCGCCTCAGCGAGGTCGAGTCGAAGTCCACGGAACCCATCGCCATCGTCTCGATGGCCTGCCGCTACCCCGGCGGGGTCGGCTCGCCCGAGGATCTGTGGAACCTGGTGGCCGAGGGCCGTGACGGGATCACCGAGTTCCCCGCCGACCGCGGCTGGGCGGAGGACCTGTACGACCCCGACCCGGCCACCGGCGGCAAGAGCTACACGCGCATGGGCGCCTTCCTCGACGGAGCGGACCGGTTCGACCCGGGCCTCTTCGGCATCTCGCCCCGCGAAGCTCTGGCCATGGACCCGCAGCAGCGTCTTCTCCTGGAGACGGCGTGGGAGACGTTCGAACGGGCGGGCCTGGACCCCACGGGCATGAAGGGCACCGCCACGGGCGTCTTCGCGGGCCTCAACTCCCAGGACTACCTGCTGCGTCTCTACCGCGCCACCGACGACCTGGAGGGTTACGCGGCCACCGGCAGCGCGGGCAGCGTCGCCTCGGGCCGGGTGGCGTACTCCTTCGGGCTCGAGGGCCCGGCGGTGACGGTCGACACGGCATGCTCGTCGTCGCTCGTCGCCCTGCATCTGGCGGTCCAGGCGCTGCGCAACGGTGAGTGCGACGCCACGCTCGCCGGCGGCGCCACGGTGATGACCAGCCCGTCCGCCTTCACCGTCTTCTCCCGTCAGCGGGGCCTCGCGGCGGACGGCCGCTGCAAGGCGTTCGCGGAGGCGGCGGACGGCACCGGCTGGGGCGAGGGTGTCGGCCTGCTGCTGCTGGAGCGGCTGTCCGACGCCCAGCGCAACGGTCATCCGGTGCTGGCGGTGCTGCGTGGCTCCGCCGTCAACCAGGACGGCGCGTCCAACGGCCTGACCGCTCCCAACGGGCCGTCGCAACGGCGGGTCATCGAACAGGCGCTGGCGAACGCGCGGCTGGGTGCCGGGCAGGTGGACGTCGTCGAGGCGCACGGCACGGGCACGACGCTGGGCGACCCGATCGAGGCGCATGCGCTGCTGGCGACGTACGGGCGTGAGCACAGTGCTGAGCGGCCGTTGTGGCTGGGGTCCGTGAAGTCCAACATCGGGCACACCCAGGCCGCGGCCGGCGTCGCAGGCGTGATCAAGATGGTGCAGGCCATGCGGCACGGCGTGCTGCCGCCGACCCTGCATGTCGACCGCCCGTCGAGTCACGTCGACTGGAGTTCCGGCTCGGTCTCGCTGTTGTCGGAGGCTCAGCCGTGGCCGGAGACGGGGGAGCTTCGGCGGGCGGCGGTGTCGTCGTTCGGGATGAGCGGGACGAACGCGCATGTGATTTTGGAGGCGGCGCCGGAGCCGGCTCCGGCCGGGGTCGGGGGCGAGGGTGGGGCACGGCGGGCGGAACCGGATCGAACACCAAGCACCCGCTGACCACGGAGGCGG